>ONVP01000126.1 GCA_900321315.1 uncultured Bacteroidales bacterium | reverse complement strand
AAGCTCAACAACTGCGAGAAGCAGAAACGCTGGGAATGGGAGAACATACAGGCCAAGCTGTTCAAGGTGAGCATCAAGGGCCTGAGCCTCAGCCAATGGCAGCAAAGCGGCGCGTTCTTCATCAACGAGACGAAGAACATCCTGATTTCCTACCTCTCGGCGCGGGCCGTCATCCAAGGCGACATGACCCTCGGCATGATGATGGCCGTGCAAACCATCGTGGGACAGCTCAACTCGCCCATCGGCCAAATCATCGGCTTCATCCAAAGCGCACAAGACGCCAAGATCAGCCTCGAACGCCTCGGCGAAATCCACAACAAGCCCGACGAAACACAAGACGACAACAAGGTCGGCCTGCTGCCCGACGACAAAAGCATAGAAATCAGCGGACTCACCTTCCACTACGACCCGCTGCAAGATGCCGTGCTCAAAGACCTCAACCTCGCCATCCCCGAAGGCAAGGTGACCGCCATCGTGGGCATGAGCGGCAGCGGCAAGACGACCTTGGTGAAACTGCTGCTCGGCTTCTACCCGCCCAACAAGGGCAGCATCCGCGTGGGCGGGGTCAACTTGAAGAATGTCGAGCCTAAGTCGTGGCGCGCCCGTTGCGGCACGGTGATGCAAGACGGCTTCATCTTTTCGGACAGCATCGCCAAAAACATTGCCGTGGGAGCAGAGCACATCGACGAGGAACGGCTGCTCCATGCGGCAAAAGTGGCCAACATTCAGGAAATGATAGAAAACCTGCCTTTGGGCTACAACACCAAGATAGGCCAGGAAGGCAACGGCATCTCGCAGGGCCAGCGGCAACGCATCCTGATAGCAAGGGCCGTTTACAAGAACCCTGACTACATCTTCCTCGACGAGGCCACCAACGCCCTCGACGCCAACAACGAGCGCGTCATCATGGACAACCTGCAAAACTTCTTCAAGGGGCGCACCGTCGTGGTGGTGGCACACCGCCTCAGCACCGTGAAAAACGCCGACCAAATCGTGGTCATCAACCACGGCAGAATCACCGAAACCGGCAACCACGAAACCTTGACCGCAAAACGGGGAGAGTACTACGAATTAGTCAAAAACCAATTGGAACTGGGAGGATAGGCATGGCCAAGACAAAGAAACACACGAATAGGCTCGAACTGCACAGCGAGCCGGTGCGCGACATCTTAGGCCGCCCGCCGGGATGGTTGGTGCGCAGCGGCATCGGCATCATCACCGCCACCGTCGTCGTCATCCTGATAGGCTGCCGATTCATCAAATACCCCGAAATTCTCCAAGCCACCATCACCATCAACGCCCACAACCTTCCGGCGCAGGTGAAAGCCCGAAGCTCGGGAAGAATAGACACCGTTTTCGTAAAAGACGGGATGATTGTCGGCGAGGGAAGCCCTTTGGCCTTGATCGAGAGTGCCGCAGACTATCATGACGTGGCCTTGCTGAAAAGCCGGTTGGCGGCCATGAACCGCGACTCGGTCGGACGCTTCGACCAAAACTTGCGGCTTGGCAGCATACAAGAGAGCTATTTGGGCTATGCGCAAGCGGCAAACGACTTCAGGTTTTTCATGGAAAAAGACTACACAAGCGTCCTGATTGCTTCCAAGAAAGAACAAGCCATGGTCATGGAGCGGAACCTGCAAAACCAACAGGAAAGACTGCACATCAGCGCCGAGCAGCTTGCCATCGTTCATGACAGGTTCAGGGCAGATTCGACCTTGTATGCCGAGAAAGCCATTGCCAAAATAACCTACCAGGAAAGCAAAAAGGCCTACATGCAGCAGCAGATGGCGCACCAAAGCCTTTTAGGAGAAGCCGACAATTTGAGACTCAGCCTATTACAGACGAAACAAGCCATAACGGAGTTGGAACAAAGCCGTTCCGAACAAGACCACAACCATCGGACGCAACTTGGCATGGCCCGCGACCAGATCGAAGTGCAAATCACACAATGGGAAAAGAACTTTCTGCTGGTCAGCCCGACAAGCGGCGTGGTGGCCATCACAAAATACTGGCAGAAGAACCAAAACATCACGGCGGGCGAAACCATGATGACCGTGGTTCCCGACGGGGTTTCCTCATATTTCGGCAAGCTGAGTCTCTCGCAACGCGGGGCGGGCAAGGTGAAGGAAGGCCAAAAAGTGAACATCAAGCTCGATGACTACCCGCACATGGAGTTCGGCTTCGTCCAAGTAACGCTCTCGGGCATCTCCATGCTGCCTTACAACGATGCCGCCTTGGGCAATGTCTATATCCTTGAAGTGCAACTGCCCGACAATCTCGTAACGCAATACGGCACCACAATCCCTTACCGCCCCGAAATGACCGGCATAGCCGAAATCATCACCGACGATTTGAGCGTTTTAGACAGGCTCGTCAACCCCATCAAGGCGGTGGTGAAAAGATAATGCAAACATTAAACTACTTTCCGGTCCGCGAATTTCACCAACAAAAACGAATCGGGACTGCCTTCCTTGGGCAGATAGGCTTGGTCATAGACGATATAATAGACCGAACCGGTTTTGGTCTTGTAAACATGCGTAAAGTACCTGAAATCAAAGCCTTTCTCGGTCATCTGTTGTCGCGTGGCGAAACTCTTGCCTTTCTCGTTCAGTTCTTCGAGGATATTGTGGTTGCGTGCCAATATCGCGTTGATGTTGCGCACGATGTTGGTCTGCTTGTGGGTCTTCTCGTAGTTATAGCTGTTGCGGCACGAGTCGCAGCAGAACTTTTTGTCGATGCGACCGTAGATCGGTTCGCCGCAGTATAGGCATTTTCTTTTTTCGTCCATATTCTTGTTTGTTTATGTTCTGGTCACCACCGCACCGCGCTTCGCTTGTACGGTCACTACCGCACTACGCTTCGCTTGTACGGTGTTAATTGCACTTCGTGCGTCTGACCTCTTCGAGGTCGTATGTCCCTCTGTCTCGTGTCCCATAGTCTCGCGTCATTTAGTGAAGACATAGCGGAGGATGTTCGCGCCCATCTTAAGGGCTTTCTCGCGTGTTTCTTGCGAGTCGTGATGCACGCGCTGGTCTTCCCAACCGTCGCCGAGGTCACATTCGTAGGTGAAGATGCACACGATACGGCCTTCGTAAATCAAGGCGAAAAGTTGGGGCGGTTTGTTGTCGTGCTCGTGGATTTTCGGCAAGCCATTCGGGAAGGAATACGGCTTCGTGAAAATCTCATGCGAATAAGGCAACTCTACGAAATCCAACTCAGGGAACACTTTTTTCATCTGAGGCTCAATATATTGGCGTATTCCGTAGTTGTCGTCAATGTGGAGGAAACCGCCCGCCAGCATGTAGTTTCGGAGGTTTTGCGCCTCGGCTGCATCGAAAACCACGTTGCCGTGACCCGTCATATAGACGTAGGGATAGTTGAACAAATCTGGACTAGAAGGCTCCACGGTGGGCACGTTCGGGTTGATGTCCGTCCCAATTTCTTGGTTGCAGAAACGCACCAAATTGGGCAAAGAGGTCGGGTTGCCGTACCAGTCGCCGCCGCCACGGTATTTCAGCAAGGCGATATTGAGTTGCTGGGCCGAAGCCGCAAACGAAACCGATAACAATATGAGTATCAACAACTTTTTCATTTCATTTGATTAATTAGTTGGATGGTATGACACGCGACGAGAGCCGCCGTTTCCGTGCGCAATCGCGCCTCGCCAAGGCTGCACGGCACGAAGCCGTTCTCCTTGGCCAAGGCCACTTCCTCTGGACTGAAGTCGCCTTCCGGTCCGATGAGCACCAAGGCGTTTTCACCTTTATTATATAGGTCGCAGAGGCAGTCATTCACATCGTCGTCAATCCACGCGATAAACTTTTGGCCTTCAAAGGGTTGCTTCACTAATTTCTCAAACGGCACCAAATCCTCCACCTTCGGCAGCCTTGACTTGATGCTTTGCTTCATCGCCGCAATCATCACCTTCTGGAAACGCTCCACATTGGCGGCACGGCGTTCGGAATGGTACGAGGTGAACAGCCTCACCTTATCAATACCGATTTCCGTGGCCTTTTCCAAAAACCACTCCGTGCGCTCGTTGAGTTTGGTCGGCGCGATGGCGATTTCGAGCTTGAAGTTCCAATGGTCATACCCTTTGCGCTGGTTCGTCAAATTGACGGTGGCCCGTTTGGGCAAGGCCTCAACCAATTCTGCATCAAAAAGAAAACCTTCGCCGTTGGTGACGCAGAAACGCTCGCCCTCCGTCATGCGCAGCACCTTGACGCAGTGCTTCGACTCGTCCTCGGGGAGGGTGGTTAAACCTTCGGTTGCATTGGGTATGTAAAAGACATTCATCGGATTATATTCAATAATTAAACTGCAAAAATAGCAATACTCATTCATATAGACAAAACAGGCGGTTACTCTGTTTCACCAGAAATCAAGTTTTTAAGGTTTTCAATATCCGGCAATGCTTTGCGAAGCCTATCGGGCATTTCAGATGAGGTCGTATATGTGGCAACTCCCATGGGACTGTCGTATTTCTGAATCACAAACTCAACATACGCTCTGTTGACCTCACGACAAAGAATAATGCCTATGGATGGATTTTCGTTAGGCTTACGCACCTCCACATCAAGCACTTGCAAGTAAGTTTGCAATTGAGCCAAATAAATCGGCTTGAATTTCCCCATTTTCAGTTCTACAGCCACCAAACAGGCCAATTCTCGGTTGTAAAAAAGCAAATCAACATATTCGTGCTCACCAAATTTCTCCAAATGATACTGATTCCCGACAAAAGCGAAATCCTTTCCGAATGTCATTATGAAGTTCTTTATGTTATGCACGATGGACTGTTCAACAACTTTCTCATCTATTTCCGAGTTGTCACGCACATTCAGTTCCTCAATGTTGATATAGTCCAACAGATAAGAATCCTTAAACATCTCAATGGCTTTCAGGGCTTGTGAATATCTAGGGAGGGTTTGCATGAAATTGTTGGGCAACAAGGATTGGTGATGATAAAGGTCTTGTTTCAGCAAATCCCTCAGAGTGTACTTATCCCACTTGTTCTCGAAGGCTTTCTGGATATAAAACAGTCTTTGGTCAAGATTGTCTGTCTTGAACAGGATTTCCATGTGATGCGAGAAACTAATCGACAGAAAGCCATACGCAAGCACGATGTCAATTTGGGCGTGATCAAAATCCAACTCCGAAGGTTGCAATGACTCCTCCAATTCCTCCACAACAACTTTTTGTATTTCACCAGCCATCGGCTGTTGAATTATATTCGTTTCAAATTCAGCACTTTGCAATTCAACAGCCATTGGCTGTTGAATTGTCTCATCTATAACAGGCCGGATAAATACCACCTCTTTCCATTCCTCGAAAAACTGCCGCATATTACGGATACTTGAAACACTAAAACCTTTCAGACCTGGCAATTCCTTTTGAAGTTGCTCACTAATGACCTGTATTGCACCACTTCCCCATTGTTGCAAACGCGAATTTACTGAAATGTAGCGTCCGATAGAAAAATACAATGACAGCAGATTGGCATTGACACTCCTCGCTGCCCGTGCCTGACTTTGCAGAATGGCAGTTTTAATATCTTTAACTGCTTTTGTGAGAGATATTTGGGGTGTATTATCGTTCATCGTGACACTCTTTAATCATCTGTTTTTCAAAAAAATTATCACATCCTCTCCGGCATCCCAATTCCCAGCAATTCCGAAGCATTTCTCAGCAAGGCCGCAACCATGTCGCAGATTTGCAGGCGGAACATGCGGCGGTCGGCGTCGGGTTCTTTCAGGATGCTACATTCTTGGTAGAACTGGTTGAATTCCTTGGCGAGGTCGAAGATGAAGTTGGCGACCATTGCAGGGCTGCGGTTCTCGGAAGCTTGGTTCAGCACCATCGGCCAGCCGTACATCATCACGATGATTTCCTTCTCCTTGGGCTGCAAATCGCTGACTTTCACTTCGCTTTCGAGCTTAATGTCTTGTTCCTCAGCCTTGCGCAAGACGGAGCAGATACGGGCGTGGGTGTATTGCACAAACGGTCCCGTGTTGCCGTTGAAGTCAATGGACTCCTCGGGGTTGAACAGCATGGTCTTCTTTGGATCGACCTTGAGAATGAAATACTTCAAGGCACCCAGGCCGATGGTGTGATAGAGTTTGTCAGCCTCCTCGGGCGAGAGGTCTTTGGCCTTGCCGAGTTCCTCGGAAACGCCCTTGGCCGTGGCCACCATCTCATCCATGAGGTCGTCGGCATCGACCACCGTGCCCTCGCGCGACTTCATTTTGCCGTTGGGCAGTTCCACCATGCCGTAGGACAAATGCTCAAT
>ONVP01000025.1 GCA_900321315.1 uncultured Bacteroidales bacterium | reverse complement strand
CCACCGCCGCCGACTTCACTTCGGTTTGGAGCGTCGGTGCCAAGGGTGCCAGAGGTGCCAGAGAGACCAATGGCGTGCGCCGCACTACTGATCGCTACGAAAACTGGCGCGAAGTCAACATTGACTTGAGCGCTTACCAAGGCCAAAACGTGTGGGTTGCCTTCCACCATGTTGACTATGACATGTACGAAGTCTGGATTGACGACGTTACCATCAATGGTGCTGGTGGTGGCATTACCCCGACCCCCGGCGGCAACAACGTCAACTACCTCGCCCTGCCTCGCGAAAGCGTGACCGTGTGGTCTAACGAGTGCTCCGGCTGCATCGACAAGAACATGGACATCCCGAGCCTCGAAGGCGAACAGTTTGTTAGCGTCAATGTGGTGCTCAACAGCGCCGACAGCCCCGAGGGTACCGCTGTGAGCTTCACCAACCTCCACGAAGGCGAACAAGCCGCTCACCCGCAACAAACCATCTTCCTTGACGGCACCGGCCACCACGACTTCGAAACCTTCCGTCGTGGCACCTACGCCATCCAAATCTATCACGAAGGCTTCTACACCATCTTCGACACCGTCGGTATCGGCGTCGAGCCTGACATGGCCTACGAACTCCGCTATGTGATGGAGGAAATCCTCTATCCCGCCCGCGACTTCTACGTGTCTTACACTGGCTTTGCCATGTGGGACATCGAAAGCGGCTGGGAAGGCGGCGAAGCTCCCACCGGCGGCGGTGGCGGCGGTGATGCCACCAACATGAGCTGGAACTTCGATAATGTTGCCAACAACAACTTCGGCGACTGGACAGTGTTCCAAGGCACTACTGGCGACTCCCCGCAGGGATGGCAGACCAACGACCAGCACCACTATGACCTCGACGGCCTCGGCCACAACAGCTCGGCTGCCTTCGTGTATTCCGAAAGCTACATCACTGGCCCAGACATTCCTGTCCATCCTGACAACTACTTTGTTTCGCCTCAAGTGAACATCGGCGCTGGCTCGGTCTTGACGTTCTGGACGACCAACCTCACCAACCAATACGGCGGCGAACACTTCACCGTTGAAGTTTCGACGGGCAGCAACAACAACGCTTCCGACTTCGCCGTTGTGTACGAAACCACCGAAATGAGCAAGGGCGGCAATCCTAGCAGGGGTGCCCGCGACCTCACCACCGGTGAATGGACCATGCACACCGTTGACCTGAGCAACTATGCCGGCCAAAGCGTGTACATCGCCTTCCACCACGTCGGCAGCTACGACATTTGGGCACTCTGCCTCGACGACGTCGAACTGAACGCTGGCCGTGGCGCTCGCCACTTCGAGTACTACAAGGTGATGTGCACCTCCATCGACGACGAACCCATCTTCAACGTTGATGTGACCACGCCTTACTGCCAATTGGCCACCGACCAACTCATTGAAGGCAATACCTACATCTGCAAGGTGGCCGCTGTGTTCAGCACCGGCATCAGCGAGTGGAAGCAAACCACTTGGGAATACCGCAGCTGCACCAACTATCCCGGCACCCTCAATGGCATTGAAATCAATGGCAACACCATCAGCTGGGATTACCCGAACGGCACCGGCCCGGATCCGGACCCGGCTGGCGCCAACGCTTTCACTGAAGGCTTCGAAGGCGGCTTGAACGGCTGGAACACCATCAAAGTGAACGCTGCTGGCGGCGAATGGCTGCACAGCAATGACAACGGCGGTGGCTATGACTACACCGGCCTCGCCCACGGTGGCACCGGCTTCGCCATGTGCTATTCCTTCATTGACAATATTGGTGAATTCGACACCGATGCCATCCTCTACACACCCCAGAAGTATGACATCGTCAATGGCTCGACCCTGACCTTCTATGCCGACAACGCCAACGACAGTTATCCCGAGAACTTCTCCGTGGTCGTTGCCACTGCCAACAATCCTACCGCTGCCGACTTCACCCAAGTTTGGAGCGGTGGTGCCAAGGGTGCCAGAGCACTTGTCCGCCCGAGCTCAAAAGATGCCGGTTCCACTCGTCGCGATACGGACCGCTATGAGAACTGGCGTCTCCACACCGTTGACTTGAGCAACTATGCTGGACAAAGCGTGTGGATTGGCTTCCGCGACACGAACTATGACATGTACGAAATCTGGATCGACGACGTTACCCTGACCGCTGGCGCCAAGAATGGCGTGAACACCAACAGCCGCGACAATGGCGACCTGGCCAATGCCACCTTCGTTTCGAATGGCAGCAGCCATGGTGTTGTCAACTTCGACAACCGCGATGGTTGGATGTACTACGACAACGGTACGCAAGCTAACAATAGTCCTATCGGTCTGGCCAATCAATCGACTGGTGAAGTGTTCCCGTTCTGGTGGGGCATCATGTTCCCTGCCGGCACGGTTGAAGGCAACACCCTTACCAAGGTTGCAAACTACGATGCTGCCGCCAACACCGGTACCATCGAGATTTACCAAGGTGGTGCCTCAGCTCCGGGCAACCTGGTTCACTCGCAACCTTACGCCACTAATGGTGCCGAAAGCGTTGTTGAGTTTGAACTCACCGCTCCGGTTGCTGTTGATGCTACCCAAAACCTGTGGGTGATTTTCCACACCGACGGTGGTTTCGTGGCTGCTTTCGATACGCAAAGCAACAACGCCAACCCCAACGGTATGTGGATTTCCACGGATGGCAATGACTGGCTGACCCTCTCGGCAGCCACTAGCGGCGCTTATGTCGGCAATTGGCTGATGCGTGCCTACTTCGAGAGCGGCGTTGCTCCTGTCCCGGTTCCTGCTGAAGGCATCATCGGTGCCGCCATTTACCAAAATGGCCAACCCGTTGATTTCGTGGACTACCCGGTCAACAGCTGGACGATGCCCGAAAGCGGTGAATACTGCGTGCGCATCATCTACGACGGCCCGATGGATGGCTCCTTCTACAGCATGAGCTGCGAAGAGTGCGAAGACGGCGACGTGACCTGCACTGCCGACTTCACCATCAACGGCGACTACTACTACCAGAACGGTGAATACGGTGCCCACATCTGGTGGGGCGAACAACCCGAACCTCCGACCCCGGGCGAAGCCTTCTTCGATGACTTCGAGGCTGGCGACTTCGTGGGCTGGACTGCCATCCGCAACGGCGGCGGCAACGAGTACACCGACTGGCGTGTGGTCAACAGCGAAACCCTCTTCCAAAGCGGCGCCATCCCGGCCCACAGCGGCTCTCACGTGGTCATGGCCAGAAGTTGGAACAGCCAAGCCTTCCAAGTCGACAACTGGCTCATCTCGCCGCAGGTCTCGCTTGCCGGCATGCTGAGCTACTGGGTGATGGACGATGGCCAATACCACGAGCACTACGACGTGTACGTGTCCACCACCACGGCCGACATTGCAGCCTTCACTCAGCTCTACGCTCCCGGCAACGCTTCGGACATCTGGACCGAGCACACCGTTGACCTGAGCGCCTACGCTGGCCAAATGGGCTACATCGCCTTCCGCTTGAACGACTATGACCAAGACTTCTTGTTCATCGACGACGTGACCATCGGTGCCACTCGCGGCGCCCGTGCCGACATCGTCCAGTACAACATCTACCGTTCGGAAAACAATTCTGACTACGACCTGATCGGCAGCGTGCCCGGCACCGCAACCGAGTACTTCGACAACACCGCCGTCGGTGGCAACACCTACTACTACATGGTGACCGCCGTTTACAGCGATGGCTGCGAAACCGCTCCTGCCTTAGCCGAAGGCTCCAGCAACAACTTTGTCGTGGTTGGTGTGACTGGCATCATCGACAACACCGCCGAGGTGGCCATCTTCCCGAACCCGACCAAGGGCAACGTGAAGATTCTTGCCAACGGAATGCGCCACATCACCGTGGTTAGCGCCCTCGGCCAAGTGGTTTACGACGCTGACGTCAACGCCGACGAGATGGAACTCAACATGGCCCAGTGGAACACTGGCGTGTATGTGGTCCGCATCGTCACCGAGTCTGGCATCAACACGCAACGCGTGACGGTGGTCAGATGAATATGACCTCGCGGGATTGATTCCCGCACAAAAAAAAAGGCGACATCCGCAAGGGTGCCGCCTTTTTTGTTACCTTTGTGGCCTCACTATCAAAAAGTAGGGCATGAACTATTTGGACCTCATCGTGGGCGCGGCAATGCTTGTTTTCGCCTGGAAAGGCTGGCACAAGGGCATCATCCTTGAGGTGATGGCGTTGGCGGCCTTTGCGACTGGCATCTACGGCGCGATGCACTTCTCTGACTTCACGGCGGAACGCTTGGTGGAGTTTGTGGAGATAGAAGAACGCTACCTCGGCACGGTGGCCTTCGTACTGACGTTCATCTTGCTCGTGGTGGCAGTCAATGTGCTTGGCAGGCTGCTGCGGCGCACCGCCAACTCGCTCAACATGGGCCTTTTCGACCGCTTGGGCGGCCTGCTTTTTGGCGCAGCCAAGGGTGTGCTGCTATGCAGCACGGTGCTTTTAGTGATGAATAACTTGGAGCTGTGGGGTTTTGTGCGACCCGAGGTGAAGGCCGGCTCAAAACTGCTGCCCTACGTGGAGCGTGTGGTGCCCTATGTCTATGCGGGCTTCGACCTGGTTCGCGATGGCCTGCACGATGTGTGCGGGCAGATGGAGCAGAAGTGACATGGTGCTGTTGCTTGACGTTTTGCTTTGCGTCGTCTGGTGTTTCCCCCGACGTGTCGCTTTGCTCTGCGTCGGGTTGGGCTTAGTTGCCCTTTCAGGGCGAGGCCACAGTGATTTCAGGGTCGGGCAGACTGCATGGCCTTCAGGTAGCAGGCGCGGCAGAGCGGCTCGTAACTCTCGGTTTCGCCGAGCACGACGAGCTTGTCGCCGGCAATGGTGCGGTGCGAGTATTGCGCTTGGCTGCCGCAACGCACACAAATGGCGTGGACCTTCGTGACATCCTCGGCAATGGCCATCAGCTTCGGCATCGGGCCGAAAGGGTTGCCAAGGAAGTCCATGTCCAAGCCTGCCACGATGACACGCACGCCTTGGTTGGCCAGCTGCTGGCACACGTTGGGCAGTTCGTCGTCGAGAAACTGCGCCTCGTCGATGCCGATGACATCCACATCGGTGGCGTAGAATAGGATTTCTTGGGCGCTCTCCACGGGAATGGAGTGCAGTGCCGTGGCGTTGTGCGATACCACATCCTCGTCGCTGTAGCGCGTGTCCACGCCCGGCTTGAAGATTTCCACTTTCAGTTTTGCTATCTTGGCGCGTTTCAACCTGCGAATCAGTTCTTCTGTCTTGCCCGAAAACATCGAGCCGCAAACAACCTCTATCCAGCCTTGCGATTTGTTGTGTGAATCTTTTTCGAGAAACATGGCTTGCGTTTTTATTTTATTTGTAATTTTATCGCGTCGTCGCCGACTTGTTCGGCCGACTTTCAAAGCAAAAATATAGATTTATCGAATATGAACGACATTTTTACTGACCAAAAAGAGAAATTGGTTTCTATTAGCCATGAAATCAATCTGTTACGACAACAGGTAAATTATCTTCTGCGCAACGAGAAAGCCCTCGGACTGCTCGATTTGGATGTTTTGATGAACCGCACCCACGCGATTTACGACCTCCTTTGCTCCGTCAATATGGGCAACGATGCCGACAATTCAGACCTCGACTTCGACCCTGAAGCCTTGGCTGCCTTTTTCGCACCTGCCGCCGACGACCTCGAGGAACCCGTTTTGGAGCCTGCGGTTGAACCCGTTGCGGTTGGGGAACCCGTTTTGGAGCCTGCGGTTGAATCCGTTGTGGTTGAGGAACCCTTTGTGGAGCCTGCGGTTGAACCTGTTGCGGTTGAGGAACCCGTTTTGGAGCCTGCGGTTGAACCTGTTGCGGTTGAGGAGACGCAGGCCGATCCTGTAGCCAATAAACCGCTTGGCGACGAATACGGATTCTTGTTCCGATTCGAGGATGTTCCGCCTGCTGTGGCCACGCCAGAGCCTGTGGAAGAACCCGTTGGAGGACAATCCCCCGTGGTCATCGACGGCAAGACGGTGCATTTTGTAGAGGAAGTGCCCGAACACGAAATTCCAGAGCGCGACCGTGTGGTGGCCGACGAGCTTTTGAGAGACACTCTCTTTGAGATGCCGCACGTGGAAGACATGGGCTTTGAGATGGCAAGCGGCGAAACCCTCGGCGAAAGCATGATGCGCGAAGACCATTCCATCGCCGCCAAGCTGCAACAGTCGCCCGTCACCGACCTGCGTTCGAACATTGGAATCAACGACAAGTTCTTGTTCGTCAACGAATTGTTCGGCGGAAGCATGGAGAAATACAACAAGTCCATAGACAACCTCAACGACTTGAAAACACTCAACGGCGCAATGATCTACCTCAACGAACTGAAGATCGAGTTGCAATGGAACAGCAGTAACGAGGCTTACCGAAAACTGACGGACTTGGTGAGGAGGAAATTTGAATAAACTGAAAATGAGCAAGTTGTATCTTGTCCCGACACCTATCGGCAACATGGAGGACATCACCTTGCGTGCCATCCGCGTGTTGAAGGAGGTTGACTTGGTGTTGGCCGAGGACACGCGCACATCGGGCAACTTGTTGCGGCATTTGGGCATCAGCAAGCCCATGACGGCGTTCCATATTCGCAACGAGCATCAGGTGGTGGAGCGCATGGCCGACCGTATCGTGGCTGGCGAAACGTTGGCTTTGGTGACCGATGCGGGCACGCCTGCCATCTCCGATCCGGGCTTTCTGCTCGTGCGCGAGTGCGTGAAACGAAACATCGAGGTGGAATGTCTCCCTGGCCCGACAGCCTTTGTGCCTGCCTTGGTCAACTCGGGCCTGTCAGCGGAAAAGTTCGTCTTCGAGGGTTTCTTGCCGCACAAGAAAGGCCGCCAGACCAAGCTTCAGGCAGTGGCTTGTTATCCTTACACGACCATTCTCTATGAATCACCGTTCCGCCTGCTCAAGACTTTGCAGCAGCTGGCCGAGGTGTGCGGTGGCGAAAGGCAGGTGTGTGTGTCGCGGGAGCTGACCAAAATCCACGAGGAAAACTGGCGAGGCACGTTGGACGCGGCGGTGGCGCATTTTTCCGAAAAGGAAACAAAAGGAGAAATCGTCATTGTCCTGGAAGGGAAAAAATACTGTAACCCAAAACCTTCCAGGGAATGACGATTTCGAAGCTACGGTTTTCTCTTGAACAACTTGACCCATGACCTGGTCGGGTTGGCACTGTGGTCTTTGGCGAGCTGGCGTTGGTAGGCTTTGAGGCGCAGTGCGAGGCTGTTCTTGACACCGTTAGAGGTGTAGGTGGCTCCGCTGATGGCATCCACTTCCAAGGCCAAAGCCTCATCGACATGGAGGCCGTCCCATGCGCCGTAAAGCCCGCCATCGGCCACACGCTGGGCGTAACGCGGCGTTTCTTGGTTGGCCATGGGCGACACATCGGTGATGCGGTCGTCGGCATCCAGGGCAATCAGCAAAGGGGTAGGGCCGTTGTAGCCGTTCACCGTGGCCGAGTAAGGCTCCGTGAGCAATACCGTGCCAATCTTGTTGCCCTCCGCGTCGTGAACTTGGTAATAAGCCGTGTCGATGGCCTTCACCTCGGCGGCTTCGCTGAAATAGGGCGTTACCTCCGAAAGCGGCAGTTCGGGTAGCATGACGGGAAGCGGCGCGTCGCACCCACAAAATGCAACGGCGGCGATGACAAAACCAAAGATGCCATGAGTCGTTTTCATCTCTTGTTCCGAAAATTTCGCGCAAAAATAGGAATTTTTTTTTCCACTTTCCCTACAAACTTTCAACTTTTGACTACTTTTGTGCCATCAAACCCGTTGGAAGTTAACCACCAATTTCCAATTCTCAACTCTAAACCAATATGTTAGTCATCGGAATCGCAGGCGGATCGGGGTCGGGCAAGACCACCGTCGTCAAGGAACTGGTAAGCCAATTGCCAGAGCATTCAGTATCCGTCATTTCGCAAGATGCTTACTATTTCGACAACGGCGACAAAACGCCCGAGGAGAAGAAGCAAATCAACTTCGACCATCCTGATGCCATCGAGTGGAAGCTGCTCATAGAGCATCTCGACCGCTTGAGGAGAGGCGAAACCATCCCCATGCCCATCTATACCTATGTCACTTGCGCCCGCTCGCAGGAGGTGATTTATGTGCATCCCACGCAGGTCATCATCGTGGAAGGTATCATGGTGCTGACCCAAGAGGAGCTTCGCAATCGCATGGATATCAAGGTGTTTGTCGATACCGACGGCGACGAGCGCTTGATGCGCATCATCCGTCGCGACATAGCTGAGCGCGGTCGCACTTGGGAGGATGTGCTGCGACACTACCAAACTTTCGTCAAGCCCATGCACCAACAGTTCATCGAACCCACCAAGCGCACCGCCGACATCATCCTGCCGCGTGGATCAAGCCCCGTTGTGGTCGACATTTTGGTGTCGAGGATTAAGATGCACTTGGAGAATTGAACTTATAACTTCATGGCTTTCATCACATTATTCTCGATGCGCTTGACAAGGTCTTCCGAATCGGGTGCCTTCTCAAACTTGTGTCCTGTGACCTTTTCGTAAAGCTCGATGTAACGCTCCGAGACGCTGTTCACGTATTCGGGGGTCATTTCGGGCACTTGTTGGCCGTCCTTGCCTTGGAAGCCGTTGGCCATCAGCCACTCGCGGACGAATTCCTTGGAGAGTTGCACCTGCGGCTCGCCCTTGGCGAAGCGTTCCTCGTATTGGTCGGCGATGAAGTAGCGCGACGAGTCGGGCGTGTGGATTTCGTCCATCAGCACGATTTGGTCGCCAATTTTGCCGAACTCGTATTTGGTATCGACAAGAATCAAGCCCTGCTTGGCAGCGATTTCGGTGCCGCGTTGGAAGAGTTTCCGCGTGATGTCCTCAATCTGAGTATAATCGCTTTCGCTGATGAGGCCTTTCGAGATGATTTCCTCGCGTGAGATGTCTTCATCATGGCCTTCTTCGGCTTTGGTGGTCGGGGTGATGATGGGTTCGGCGAAACGCTGGTGTTCTTTCATGCCGTCAGGAATCTGCACGCCGCAGATGGTGTGTTGTCCGCTTTTGTAGGTGCGCCACGAGCTGCCCGTGAGGTAGCCGCGGATAATCATCTCGATAGGGAAGGGCTTGCACAAACGCCCCACGGTGACCATCGGGTCGGGGGTGGCGAGTTTCCAGTTGGGGACGATGTCGGCGGTGGCGTCGAGGAACATGGCGGCTATCTGGTTGAGAACCTGTCCCTTGTACGGGATGCCCTTGGGCAAAATGACATCGAAAGCCGAGATGCGGTCGGTGGCGACCATCACCATGTATTCGTCGTTGATGAAATAGCAGTCACGGACCTTGCCGTGATAGACCTTGGTTTGGCCTGGGAAATGGAAATCGGTTTTTGTTAAAGCGTTCATGTTTTATAGATTTATGTTTTTATGATGTTTTTCTTGGTTGGTGCATCCCGTAGGGATGCTGTTGGCTTGTTTGTGTGTTTTTACCGAACGTTGCATCCCTATGGGATGCTGGTATATCTGTTTGGGATCCAATACGGTAGAATAAATATGAATCCCGTCGTGACGTTGGCTTTTCCCGTAGGGGAAGCCGCTCGGTAAATAGGAATTCTGTGGCGCTGTTGGCTTTTCCCGTAGGGGAAGCCGCTCGGTAAATAGGAATCCTGTGGCGCTGTTGGCTTTTCCCGTAGGGGAAGCCGCTCGGTAAATAGGAATGAATCCTGTGGCGCTGTTGGCTTTTCCCGTAGGGAAAGCCGCTCGGTAGAAACCATGTAGAGATTGGTCGCATCCCGTAGGGATGCATCCGTCATGTCATTCGATAGGTTGAAATATATATCGTTTGTCATATTCAATTCCAAATTTTTCCAAACAATCAATATATTCTTCAGTAAAGGTTCTCTTCCTATGGTGTTCTTCCTGCGTTTCAATGTATTTGCACACATTTGGAATCTGGCTTTTGCTATAGGAAAAGGCACCATATCCTTCTTGCCATGAGAATCTTCCTCGAACAAAATGGTTGGTGTTTATCCATGCTGATGAATCTCTTTTCACCTCTTGCATGAGATGTGATAACGATTCTGTTGGCCGAAAGCCAAACAAAATATGCACATGGTCACCGACACCTCCGATGGCAAGCACCTTGTGGCCGTTGTTTTGGATGATGGAAACCATGTATTGATACAGCCGATCTCTCCAACTCTTGTCGATTAAGGAGAGCCTGTTTTGGACGGCGAATACCGTGTGGATGTGAATCTGTGTATAGGTGTTTGGCATCTTTTTGTGTTTTTGGCGCATCCCTACGGGATGCAACTGGCGTGTTGTGTTGTTTTTACCGAGCGTTTCATCCCTACGGGATGCTTTTATCTGAAAGAAAAAGCTCCATTTCCAACAGGTAGCGCTCCGAATTTATCATAAAATCCTTCTAACACTTTGCTATCCAATGCTTTGTTTGTCTTTCTTCCTTGGGTTAACAAATTATTTATTCTGATTTATCTTCCTTCTCATGATGCCGTTTGTAAGCATTAATAATATCCGTCACCAATTTGTGGCGCACCACGTCTTTATCATCCAAATAGATGAACTCGATGCCTCTAACATCCTTCAAAACCTCCATTGCTTGTGGCAGTCCCGAGGGCGTTTTGGGCGGCAGGTCGATTTGGGTGATGTCGCCGGTGACGATGAACTTGGCCGAGCGTCCCATGCGGGTAAGGAACATCTTCAGTTGGCTGCGGGTGGCGTTTTGAGCCTCGTCGAGGATGACAAAGGCATGGTCGAGGGTACGACCGCGCATGAAGGCCAAAGGCGCAATCTCGATGGTGTGGTCTTCGAGATAACCCTCTAATTTTGTGGACGGTATCATGTCGCGCAAGGCATCATAGAGCGGTTGCAGATACGGGTCGAGTTTGTCCTTCAGGTCGCCGGGGAGGAAACCGAGGTGTTCGTCAGCTTCGACGGCGGGACGGGTCAGAATGATTCTCCGTACTTGCTTGGCTTTCAACGCTCTGACGGCCAAAGCCACTGCGGTATAGGTCTTTCCCGTTCCAGCGGGACCGATGGCGAAGACCAAATCCTTCTGTTCGGAGGCCGTCACCATGCGCTTTTGGTTGGCCGTAATCGCCTTGATGGGTACGCCGCTACGCCCGAAAACCAGCACATCGCTTTCCGACATTTTCTGTTGCAGTTCCGTGTCGGTGGCCGCCATCATCACGTCCTCGATGGTTTGCGCGGTGATTTTGCCGTAACGCTCCAACTGCATCATCAAGGTTTCGTAGCGGTTGAAGAAATACTCAATCTCCTCTTCGTCGCCCATCACCTTCACGAAGTCGCCGCGCGCAATGATTTTCAGCTTGGGAAACATGCTTTTCACCAAGTCCAAATGCTTGTCGTTTGGGCCGTGAAGTTCCTTAGGATCAACGTTTTCGATTTGTATGATTTGTTCTGCCATGTCTATTGGTTTTGACACGGGACGCGGGGCTTTAGGACACGGGATTGTATAGTCCCGCCGTCTCGTGTCTTGCCGTCTTGCGTCCTTTTAATGGTGCAAAGATAGTCTATTTTCGATTGCCGCCACGCGGCGAAAACGGGGCGATGAAAGTTTTTTTGTCAAAATTTGAAAAATACCATGCGCAATTGCCATAAATGCTTTACTTTTGCAAAACAGAATCCAGTTCACAGAAGACGATGGCAATTATCACATTGACAAGCGATTGGGGCACTTCCGACTACTATGCTGCGGCGGTGAAGGGGACGATTTTGTCGTATCTGCCTGACGCGACCATTGTTGACATCACCCACCAAATTGAGCCGTTCAATATTCCCCAAATGGGTTTTACGCTACGCAACTGCTTCCGCTGTTTTCCGAAAGGCACTATCCACATTATCGCCGTAAATACCATCGAATCGCCTGAAAATCCGCATGTTGTAGTAAAAGTCGATGGGCAGTATCTCATCGGTACCGACAATGGCGTTTTCAGCCAGCTGCTCGACGACGGCAGGTTTGAGGAGGCGGTGTACATCGATATTCCGCAAGACTCCGACACGTTCAACTTCGCCACTCGCGATCGTTTTGTGAAAGTGGCCGCCATGATTGCCAAGGGCGAGCCGTTGTCGAGCATTGGTCCGGTGCGCGAGAGGCTCAATCCAGGCGGCGTGTTCTGCGCCGTGGCTCGCGGCAATGCCATTGAGGGCGTGGTCATCCACATCGATTCCTACGAAAACCTGATTACTAACATCACCAAGGGGCAGTTTGAGCGCGAGCGCCGTGGTCGCGACTTCACCATCATGGTGAAGGGCAACCTCTACACTGTCAACAAGATTTCGGACAGCTATTTGGACGTGCGCGAGGTCGATATGGTGGCCATCTTCGGTTCGCATGGCTACCTTGAGTTGGCACTCAACCAAGCACGGCTGGCCTCGCTCTGCGGCATCGAATTGTCGGCCAGCATCAAGGTGGTGTTCCATGATGCCAATGAGGAGCACCCGAACAACTCATTGTTCTGATTTCCATACCTTTTTCTGCACGATTTGGAACAATTTCCAAATCACCAGCCCGACCAACGCGCCTAATATGGCACCGCAAACGATGTCGCCCGGATAATGGAATCCGATGTAAATGCGGCTGTAGCTCGACACGAAAGCCCAGAAGAACAGAAAGATAGCTGCCCACGGACGGAATCGGCACAAGGCGGCGGTCAGGAAAGTGGCAATGGAAAACGTGTTGGCCGCGTGCGACGAAGTGAAGCTGAATCTGCCTCCTGCCAAGCCTTTTGGCAGGTGTATCAACCCTTCAAAACTCTCGTTGAAGCAAGGCCTAAGCCTCTGGAACACAGGCTTGAAGACATGAGACGAAAGCTGGTCGGAGCAAAGCACCACGACGCAGGCGGCAATGAAAACCCACCAGCCGCGTTTGCTGTATTGCTTCGCAATCCAGTATATTAATAATAGGTATAGCGGAAACCAAATCCACATGTCGGTGATGAGCGTCATTACCTTGTCCATCCAGCCAGTGTGCAGGCCGTTGAGGAAAAGGAAGAGCTTGGAGTCGAGGTTTGAAAGGTAATCCATCACCACGCCTCCCCTTCATCGACCTTGTTCAGCGTCAGCCAAATCAGGTCTTTCAGTTCGTTAATGCCTTGGTTGGCAACGGAGCTGATGAACACGTGCGGCACCTTCTTGGGCAGGTGCTTCTTGATTTCCTTGATGCGGTCGTCGTCAGCTAGGTCGCACTTGGTGATGGCGAGGATGCGGTCCTTGTCCAAAAGCTCAGGGTTGTATTTCTTCAGCTCGTTGAGTAGGATGTCGTACTCCTTTTTCACGTCGTCGGTGATGGCAGGTACCATGAACAGCAAGGTCGAGTTGCGTTCGATATGACGCAAAAATCTGATTCCTAATCCTTTGCCTTCTGCCGCACCTTCGATGATGCCTGGGATGTCGGCCATGACGAAGCTTCGGTGTTCGCGATAGCTGACGATGCCGAGGTTGGGCACCAAAGTCGTGAAGGGATAGTCGGCGATCTCAGGCTTGGCTGCCGAAACGACCGAAAGCAGCGTGGACTTGCCAGCGTTGGGGAACCCGACCAGACCTACATCGGCCAAGAGCTTGAGTTCCAGCGTAATCCATTCCTCTTGGCACGGCTCGCCGGGTTGGGCAAACTTGGGCGCTTGCATGGTGGCCGTCTTGAAGAAGGCGTTGCCCTTGCCGCCGCGTCCGCCTTTGAGCAGCACGATTTCTTGCTTGTCTTCGGTGATTTCGGCCAAGAGCTTGTGGTTTTCTGCGCTGTATGCCACCGTTCCGAGCGGCACGTCGATGTAGATGTCGTTGCCCGCTGCTCCAGTGAGTTGGTTTCTGCCACCCGCCACGCCGTCGCCGGCATGGACGTGCTTGGTGTAGCGCAGGTGGAGCAGTGTCCAGAGTTGGGCGTTGCCGCGCAGGATGACGTTGCCGCCGCGCCCGCCGTCGCCGCCGTCGGGGCCGCCCTTGGGGATGTATTTCTCGCGGCGGAAATGCAGCGAACCTGCTCCGCCTTTGCCCGAGCGGCAAAAAATCTTCACATAGTCGATGAAATTGGAGGTCATGGCTTTGAAAGGTTTAGAAATCGTCGATTAGCTCGATCACTTCGCTGTCGTCGTCTTCATATTCTGAGCAGTTGAAGTCGAGGTCGGCACCGGGGATGTTGGGTTTTTGGAAGTCGCCTTGGCTGATGTTGAGGCTCTTGTCGGCATACACCTTTTTCATATAGATGGCCCAGATGGGCAGTGCGGTGTGCGAGCCTTGCCCTAATTGTGTGGAGCGGAAGTGGACGCTTCGGTCTTCGGCGCCCACCCACACACCTGTCGTCAGGTCGGGCGTGATGCCCATGAAGTAGCCGTCGCTGTTTTTCTGCGTGGTGCCTGTTTTTCCGGCAACGGGGTTGTTGATCTTGTAGAGCGACCGCAACCTGATGCCCGTTCCACTTTGCACGACACCTTTCATCAGTTCCACCATCTTGTATGCCGTCAGTTCATTCATGGCTTCCGATTCTTCTGGGCTGAAGCGCTTGATGACGTTGCCGTTTTTGTCTTCGATGCGGGTGATAAACATGGGCTTGACGTAAACACCTTGGTTGGCGAAGGTGCTCATGGCTCCCACCATCTCGATGAGTTTCAGGTCGCACACGCCCAAGCAAATGGCTGGAACCGCATCAATAGGCGACTCCACGCCCATGCGCCGCGCCATGCCAATCACGGCTTCGGGACCGAAGATGTTCATCAGGTAAGCCGAAATCCAGTTGTTGGACTGCGCCAAGGCAAACTTGAGGGAGATTTCCTCATCAACATGGCTGCCCGAATTGCCTGGCGACCAGAACTTGCCGTCGGGCAGCTGTATGTTGTATTGTATGTTGGGGATTTTCGTGCAGGGCGTGTATTCGCCTTCCTGCATGGCAAGCGCATAGAGGAAAGGCTTGAAGGTGGAACCCACCTGCCGCCGCGCTTGCGTGACGTGGTCGTACTTGAAGAAGCGGAAGTCGATGCCGCCCACGTATGCCTTCACATGGCCCGTGTGCGACTCGATGGAAACCAAGCTGGTTTGCAGGAACCACTTGTAGTAGCGTATGGAGTCCATTGGCGACATCACCGTGTCGATGAGGCCGTCCCACGAGAAGAGGGTCATCGGC
>ONVP01000264.1 GCA_900321315.1 uncultured Bacteroidales bacterium | reverse complement strand
CTATTCATATACTCGTTTTCAATCATGGTTATGGGGCTTTCCATGTCATCGAGATAGAATTCGCCGTAGATTCGAGCCAAACGGTTAAAGCGGTAGTTCGCATCGAAAGAGAGAGAGCCGTTATTGTTCAGTTCAGAATAGTTGCCTTTCTCCATGAACATCGGGAACACAGGAGTAAGTAGCCAAGGGTTATTCTCATTATAAACAACTTGCAATTCGTTCACGCCAAAAGTCGCATTGCCAAGCGCAAGTTCGTAGCGGTGGCCGTATAGGTTACGATTATCGTTTTCGTGGGTATAGACATTGGCAGAATCTATCCGCAGTTTGCTATAAAAACTGAAGACGCGAATTGGACCAAAATGCAAATCTATCGCGAGATAGTTACACGGAACAGCCTGTCGGTTCAGCGTCAAATTATTGTAGTATCCAGGGCCCCAATGCATGGCATCATGCCCGATTTCTAGGCGAAGCCATGCATAATTGTAGCCAAGATGTCCGCGATAACGCGTGTAATTTATCCAGTCATCACAATCATCCCAGACTTCGTGAACCGATTCACCATCAAGTTCGACAAAGTTTTTGTCTGTTTCACGAATCCAGTTAAATTTTGCATCGAAGTCAAAATCAACAGAATCTACAAAACCCGCGAAGAAAGCCTCACCGCCAAAGCCCGTATTCCAAAACGAAGCCAAAATATTCCCGTTCGTTTTCCAAAAACAAGAATCACACAACTCACCCCGAAAATCACGATTATGCGAGGGATAGACAAAGGACTGTCGTCCCACCCCTACTGTAAGTTTATGCATTTCAAACAACAGCGGAAATTCTCCATTGTGAAATGCTCCAACCTCATAATTACCAGAAACAACTGGCGATGCGGCAAACAGCACACTAGCAAACACAAGCACAATGAGCAGCACCCGCATCACCAACACCCTTACAATTCAATGACTTTCGCCTTAGACCAGTCTATCACAGAATCTGCCTGATCCAAGTTCATATAGTCTATCGAATTAATCAATTTCTGCAACTTGTCCCAAGCGCCGCTCTTGCCCAAATTGCTCTTGATATAGCGCTTGTAACGATTCAGGAGCGTTCCTGGTTCCTTGAAATAGGTCTCATAGGAGGCACGACTCATCACCTTATTCGATTCAGGCAACAAATCCGCAATATGAAAGTAATTCATGGCGTAATCATGCTTTTCCATTTCACGCTTGATGAACCAATACGGGAAAAACCTGAAATAACCGCCACCAGAATAGGCAACATCCTTCCCCATTATTTTAGCGGTACATATCGGGAATTCCTTTATCTGAGCGGAACCGCACTTGACTATGGCAGGCTCCTTTTGACCGAATTCAGCAAAACCGCCAAAGTCGCGAACCACCGGGAAAACAGAAGCATCGCGTTCAAAACCGCATTCTGCAAGCACCTCGAAAGCCCATTTGTTCGCCTTACCAATTGAAAACGCAGGAGCGCGATAACTCTTGACCTTCTTACCAATCAACTGTTCTAGCGCACCAACAGCAGCTTTGGTATCTTCAAGAGCCTCTTCACGTGTCATCTTGTTTAGCCAGCGGTGCGTATTGGAATGGCAACCGATTTCATGACCTGCAGCATCAATCTTGCGAACTACATCAGGAAACTCCGTAGCCATCTGCCCCACACAGAAAAATGTTCCCTTTATATTCCGAGCATCCAGCGCACCCAGAACCTTTTCCAGGAATTCATCAAATTCGCCATAGCGAACCTCGCAATTACTAAAAAACGCTCGTTCAATGAACCATTCTTCGATGTCAAACGAAATAATATTCATTATTCAGCAGCCCTTTCAGGAATCTGTTTGACCACCTTGGCAGGCCTTCCCATCGCAACAGTATAAGCAGGAATATCCTTTGTCACGAGCGAAAAAGCCCCGACAATAGCTCCATCGCCAATAGTTACACCAGGCATCACCATTGACTCCATACCGAGCATCACTCCCTTGCCGATATGAATTTCGCCCAAGCGATACTTAAGTTTTGCGGCGTTGTCGCCCACGCAGTACCCAGTCAAGTCTCGCTGATGGCACAGCAAACGACAACCTCCCGTAATATGGGCGAAATCGTCGATATAAATCAAATCGGCGTGACCTGTATCAATCTTGACACTGTCACCGACAAACACATTTTTGCCTACATGGCAACCAACCTTGCGCAGTACCCATGGGCGCACCTTGCGAGGTCCGATGGGCGACAAAAGCCAGGAATACATCACATATTTCGTCAAGAACGCATCGCGGTAGGTTTTGCACACTACCTTGATGACACGCCTCAGCGACACCTGGCCATATTCCTCTTCGGAGTAGTTCAGACCAAGCATCCGCATAAAGCGGTATGTAAGACTCAACTTCTTTTTAGGCATTACGCAAGCCCTCCATCTGCAGCATCATTGTGGAATAGGCAACTTCAACAGTGCAGTTCTTGTTGTAGAATTCCAAGCCGCACTCGCCCATCTTTTTCCGCAAATCTGCATCCTGATAAATTTTGTCAAACAGCATAATCGTTCGTTCCTTGTCAGAACCAACCGTCCAATAGCCCGCGCCCGCATCCTCAATGACTTTCCCATAATCGCTGTTGGGGTTAATCATAGCAAAAACAGGAATTCCCAACGACATATAGGACACCGCCTTAGAGGGGCAAGTCGGCACACGGTACAGCTCGTTAATTGTCACGAGGCCCAAATCGACCGATTTGACAAAGTTTAGGTAATCCTGCTGTGGCATAAAGTCTATAAAGCGTATATTCATAAGAGATTTTTCCTTGGCGATAGATTCCAAGCGAACCTTCTCAACGCCCTTGCCAATCACCAAGAAAACGATATTGTCATTGGGCTTGTAATGTTCCGCCAAGAACACAATGTTCTCAATACGCTGACCATAGCCAATCGTGCCACCAAACAGCGCGACAAACTTACCTGATAGACCGAACTTGGAACGGATATCGGAATCTACCGCACCTTGCACAGGTCGTTCAAGCCAGTTATACAGCAATACCAGCTTTTTTCGGTCCAAGTCAGGATATTGCGATGCCACAAAATCAATATTGCCCTGCGACATACAGCCGATCAGATCCGCATTCGCATAACCGCAGCGGGCCTTGCGATCCAAGTAATTATACATCCACTTGAACTTGAGCAGGCCAATGCTAGCCACACTCTGCGGGTGGATATCGCGCAAAATCAAATAGAACTTCGCCCCAGAATATTTTTTGACATAACCCACAAAATTGCTCAAGGTAATGGGCGGCGTAGGCATGAAAATCCAGTCAAACTTTTATAGGCATTAAGAATAAATTCTTCAAATTTTGTGGATATTTTTGGCTTAATTGAAAGTGATTCAAAGTTATTATTTATAGAATTTACTTTGGCACTAAGGCTTGATAAAGTATTTATTGAATTTTTGGATGTTTCAAGGCTTATATCAGATTCCTTCATTTTTATAAATTAATAATAATTTTAAGATATTTATTAGATAAATTAAAT
>ONVP01000056.1 GCA_900321315.1 uncultured Bacteroidales bacterium | reverse complement strand
AAAGTTTTCTTCATGGCGCAAATTTTATGGTGCAAATGTAGCGAGTTTTTTGAAATTGTCAAATATCTGCCCTAAAATTGCACAATTTTTGTTGAATTGTCGGCGATTCAGCAAAAATCACTATCTTCGCAAACCAAAACTGACGCAACATGACTTACGTTCTCATTGTCTTGGCCTTTCTTCTCGTCCTTGTCGGATCGGTGGGAGCCATCGTGCCGGGCATCGCCGGACCGCCGTTCAGCTTCCTCGGGCTGTTGGCCGTTTCATTCATCGACGGTGTCAATTATTCCACTGATTTTCTTGTGATTATGGGAATTATCGGTGGGATTGTCTTCGCTTTGGATTATGTGGTTCCGGTGTGGGGCACCAAGAAATTTGGCGGCACCAAAGCTGGTGTGCGTGGCAGCACCATCGGCCTGATTTTGGGCTTGTTGTTCACGATAGTGTTTCCCGTCGGCTTCATTGCCTTGCTCCTCGGACCCTTCATCGGGGCGTATCTTGGCGAAAAATCTGCCGGCACCGACGACCACAAGGCATGGCGCTCGGCATTCGGTTCGTTTGTGGGATTCATCGTCGGGACGGGCCTGAAAGTAATTTACGCCTGCGTCTGTATCTATTTCATTGTTAAGGATTTAATTAAACTAATATGATAAGTTTGCAAGGTTTGGAAGGGAAAGCGAAGCACATTCGCGAATTGATTTTGACATCTTTGGCCGAGGCTGGCTCTGGACATACGGGCGGCTCTCTTGATTTGGTTGATGTTTTTACTGTGTTGTATTTCAATCATTTGCGCCATAATCCGCAAAATCCACTTTGGGCCGAGCGCGACAAGGTGGTGCTTTCCATCGGGCATACGGCACCTGTGTTGTATGCGACTTTGGCCGCCGCTGGGTATTTTCCTGAAGACGAAATGCTTACATTGCGCAAGTTGGGCAGCCGACTGCAAGGGCATCCCAGTTATGAGTTCCGCTTGCCGGGCGTGGAAACTTGCTCCGGCAGCTTGGGACAAGGGCTTGGCGTGGCGCTTGGCATGGCGCTTGCCGCCAAAATGGACGGCGCGCCCAACCGCATTTTCTGCATCATGGGCGATGGCGAACAGCAGGAGGGAAGCGTATGGGAATCGGCGATGGCAGCGGCTCACCACAAGTTGGGCAACCTCTGCGCCATCATCGACCGCAACCGCCTGCAAATCGACGGCAGCACCGAAAAAGTGATGGCCATCGACCCGCTGCGCGACAAATGGACGGCCTTCGGCTGGAACGCCATCGAAATCGACGGCCACGATTTCGGTCAAATCATGATGGCACTTGAAATGGCTGATAAAGAGCAAGATAGACCAACGGTTATCATCGCCAACACCATCATGGGGAAAGGCGTGAAATCCATCGAAAACGATTACAAATGGCACGGCAAGGTGCCGACAAAGGAACAATTGACAGATTTTTTGAATGAACTATAATTGACGCGAGACTGCGGGCCGCAAGTCTTTTGTCCCGTGTCCCGAAGTCCCGTGTCCCGAGTCATATATTATGGAATACATCAACAAAGGCAACAAACCCACAAAAACTGGCTTCGGCGAGGGCGTTCTCGCTGTGGCACAAAAGAATCACGACGTGGTCGGCTTGGGTGCCGACATCACCAACTCTGTTGGCATGAACCTCCTAGCGGAGGCCTTCCCCGAGAGGTTTTTCTCCATGGGCATCGCCGAGCAGGATGCCGTGGCCACCGCAGCCGGATTGGCCCTGAGCGGAAAGATTCCCGTGTTCAGCACATACGGCGTGTTTGCGGCGCATCGGGCCAACGACCAAATTCGTATCTCGTTGTGCTACAATAATGTACATGCTGTTATCGGTGGCGCACACGCGGGCGTTTCAGTCGGGCCTGACGGTGCCACGCACCAAGCTTTGGAAGACATTGCCGCCATGCGCGTGCTGCCCAATATGACGGTCATCTCGCCCTGCGATGCCACGCAAGCCAAAATTGCCACGGAAAAGGCTGTTTTGGAATGTGAAGGCTCTGTTTACATCCGTTTCGGTCGTGAGCCAATGCCTGATTTTACTTCTGAAAACCAAGAATTTAAGATAGGGAAGGCCCAACTGATGCGCGAAGGCTGCGACATCACCATCGTGGCCACTGGGCACGAGGTTTGGGAATCGCTTGAGGCCGCCGACATGCTGGAAAAGGTTGGAATCTCGGCTCGAGTTATCAACATGCACACTATCAAGCCTTTGGATGGCGAAATCCTGAAAAAGGCCGCAGACGAAACACGGATGATTTTCACTGCCGAGGAACATCAGGCAATAGGTGGCTTGGGTAGTGCGGTTACGGAGTATCTATCTGAAAACCACCCGATTCGTGTGTTCCGTATCGGCATCAACGACCGTTTCGGCGAGTCGGGACAGGCTTCCGCGCTGATGCACAAATTCGGCCTTGACGCTGCTGGCATCGTCAATCGTGTGCTTGAGGAAGTGGCCAAAGACGACCTCAGCGTGTTCATTCCCAAGATGGACAAACCCTTCTCGACTTATCCCAAAGGGCTGTACACCAGCAAGATACTTTACGAAGGCTATGATTTTCACGACGAATCGACTTTCCCAACTTGCTATGATTCAAAGGTTTACAAGCATTACATCGACCAAGGCAAACAAGGCCATGAGGTGCGCGAAACCTTGGCGCGCTCGCTGCACGACCATTTCATCACGCACGCGCTCTACAAGATGCTGCACTATTACGACGAAAAGGATGTCATTGGCATCATGGGCGGCCATGCCAAACGCCGCGACGATCCGGGTTACCGCCAAATCGTTTTTTTGAGCAAGAAGCTGACCGAAATGGGCCGGCTGATGGTTACGGGCGGCGGTCCGGGCGCGATGGAAGCCACGCACCTCGGCTCGTGGATGGCGGGTAGGAGTGAGGCCGAAACCAACGAAGCCGTGGATATGCTCATGGCCTCGCCGACCTTCCGCGACGAAGGCTGGCTGCGCCGCAGCTTCGAGGTGATGGAACGCTTCCCGCTGCAAAGCGACTACCGCAGCCTCGCCATCCCGACGTGGTATTATGGCCACGAACCGACCGCACCTTTCGCCACCGACATCGCCAAGTATTTCGACAACAGTGTGCGCGAAGACGGCATCGTGACCATTGCCAAAGGCGGCATCATCTACACGCCGGGCAGCGCGGGCACCATGCAGGAAATCTTCCAAGACGCGGGCCAAAACCACTACGAAAGCGTAGGCTACGCCAGCCCGATGATCTTCATGGGCAAGGACTACTACACGAATTGTATGCCCGCCTATACGTTGCTTAAAGACTTGAGCGACAGAGGGTTGTTCAAGAATATGCTGCTCACTATTTCAGACGACAACGACGAAATCATTGACGCGATAGTGCGGTTCAAGGAAGGACATTGTGCATAGGCTTCAGCAGGTCGTTCACCGTCTTAACAGGGTTGAACGTCGTGATGGGCACTTCCACGAAAACGGTAATCCAGTCGGCCATGGCGCCGTTCCATAGGCCGGGAAGCTCCAAAGCCCTCAGTTCGCGTCCGTCTTTTGATTTGTTTGAGATGAAGCCCGTGTTGGCATCGACGTAGTCCTTCAGGTTGAAGGCCTCGCCTTTGTAGTTCCAGCAGCCGCATACCAAATCGACGGGATTGAAGTGGGTCGAGGCTTGGAAGATGGCTTCTTGCGCCGCGTTCTTGTGGTCGATTTGCGAGGATTCGATGATTTGCAGCGACACCTCGTCGTCGTCGTTTTTCACCCAGAACGGACCGCCGCCGGGTTCGCCCTCGTTCTTTACCATGCCGCAAACGCGCATCGGTCGGTTGAGCTTATTGTACAGATAATCAATCTTTTCAATTTCGTTGTAGTCGTTCACGAAGTCGGGAATCTCAATCATCAGTTCCTCCTTGGCGAAGTTGGTGATTTCTTGCAATTCCTCATCGGTCACAAAACCTTCGTCAAGCAGTTCAAGGTACTCGAAGGCGTGCTGTTGCAAATGGAGCAGGAGGCCGGCCAGCACCTTTTTATATATCACCGTCGTTTTGGCTTTGTTTTCCGGAACGATGTTGTCGATGTTTTTGACAAAAACGATTTCCTCGCCGAGGTCGTTGAGGTTCTCGATGAGTGCGCCGTGACCGCCCGGACGGAACAAGATTTTGCCGTCGGTTTCGCGAAACAGTTCACCGTTGGCATCGATGGCGACGGTGTCGGTGGAGGGTTTTTGGCAAGAAAAACCGATGTCGTAACGCACATTATAGTTCTCTTCATAACTGTTTTTCAGCGCATTGACAGTTTTCTTGAACATCGTTTCGTGTTCGGGCGAAACGGTGAAATGCAGCTTGGCAACATTCTCGTTGTCGGTGGCATATTGGGCTGCCTCAAACAGGTGTTCTTCCAAGGCAAGTCGGTCAAAATCAGCGTAATGGTGGAATTTTAGCAGTGCTTTGGGCAGTTTTCCGTAAGCCAGACCTTCGGGTTCGAGCAAGGCTTTCACGAGGTCCACCTTGCGGCCTTGTTGCAGCATTGCGGCGAGGTCGGAACCATACAGCTTTTTCGTCGCTTCGTTGAGATCGCAGAAGAACGCAAAACTCTGGATATGAGCGAAGAAGATGTCTGTGAACGGGGTTTCTTCTCCGCTTTCGATGAAGGCGAACAAGTCCTTGAACATCCGCGAAGCCGCGCCCGAGGCGGGGACGAACTTCGTGAATTGGTAAAACTCCTTGTCGGCCTCGAAAACGGCAGTCATCATGCCGACTCGCTCGTCGTCCATGCGCAGGATGCCATCGCCGATGCTGGCAGGGCGTATCAGTTCGACGTATTTTGTGCTTCTTTTGAGTTGGGCCACTTGTTGTATGACTTGATTTTCAGCGATATTTCGCTCCGAAAGTTGTTTGAGGTCTTTTTCTGTAAGCATAACCATGGGTTTTAAACGCTTCAAAAATAGGAAATTAAGTAATGCGAAGAAAAAAACAGCAAAAATTTTCCAAAAAAAAGGTTGCGGTATTGAAAAAAGTTGTACCTTTGCAGCCGATTTAAGCCCAGGTGGTGAAATTGGTAGACACGCTACTTTGAGGGGGTAGTGCCGATTGCGGCGTGCAAGTTCGACTCTTGTCCTGGGCACCATCACCAAGCCCCGATGGCGGAATTGGTAGACGCGTACGTTTCAGGTGCGTATATCGAGAGGTGTGCAGGTTCGACTCCTGTTCGGGGCACTCTAAAAACAAGAAACCCTAATTGATTATCAGTCAGTTAGGGTTTTTCTTTTGTTGTTTTGGCGCGATAGTAAAAAAACGCTGAGTCTAAACAGTATCAAATATTCAGTTTCAATTGAATCTCCTCCACCTGCCTTTTCAATTCCTGAACTGTTTGGATTAGTTGTTCTTCGCGGAAGCGGTTCTCGCGCTGCTCGGGCAGCTCCGCGCTGATGTAATGCACGAATTTCCACACCTCTTTGATGTCGGTGGCGGCGAGGTCGTAAGGCTGGTAGAGTGGGTTTAATGAACTGAGTGTCAGTTTGCTCTCGTGCTCGATTTTGTTCTCCACAATCTTGAAGACGATGCCGTCGTCTTGCGTGAGGACGATGTAAGGCTGGCCGCTGCGGATGTAGGTCCAGTCGAGAACATACTCGCCAGTGACATATGAGCCATCGGGAATGGGAAGCATCGAGTCGCCGCTGATTTGGAAGGTGCGGTATTTGCGGTCGTGCGAGAGGAAAGGCATCGTGAAAGTCGGCAACACCTTGATATATTCAGGGTCGGCGAAACCTGTGGCATAGCCCGCCTTGGCCTTCTCGGTGACGAGTTCGATGTTCTCGTCGTTGTCGTTGTTGACGGTGGTGGCCAGCACGCGGATGTTGCTGCCTTTCAGGTGCACGTCGTAGCCGCGCTCCAATTGCGAGAGTTGGCTCGGACTGATGCCGCTCAAATCGACCTTCACCAAAGTGTCGATGGCGATGCCGAAATACTTGGAGAAGGCCACCAATGCCTCAAGGTTAGGCTCGGAAACGCCGTTTTCATAGCCGCTCAGCGTGGAGCGCTTCATTTGCAAGGAAAAAGCCACATCGTCTTGGGTGCGGTTGCGGTGCTTGCGCAAAAATTTGATGTTCGAATTGAAGTACATATTGTTGAAGTGTTGATTGTTTAACTGTTTCATTGTTGAGTTTCCCTTTCGGAGAATGGAGGTTTGTCATCGTGTGATACAGCGGCGGCCAGTAGGGACTCCAAATGACAGGAGGATCACAGGCCGCCGCTATATTAACATGACGTCATCACTCCATTCCCCGCAGGAATCTCATCTTGAAATTCCCATTGCCTCGAATTCGATGCATTTGGAGAAAAATATTTTTGTTCTTCTGGCATTATATCAAAATAAATGATTAGTTTTAAGGCGAAAAATTTGATTAAAAACTCGTCAAAAGTACAACTTTTTTGGAATATGCAAGCATTTTGGGCAAAAAAATGGAGGAATTTTTATGGAAAGGACGATTTTGCACTTGGATTTGGACACTTTTTTCGTGTCGGTGGAACGGCTGGTGAACCCATCGTTAGTTGGCAAACCCGTCATTGTGGGCGGCATGTCGGACCGCGGCGTAGTTTCCACTTGCAGTTACGAGGCGCGGCGTTTCGGGGTACATTCGGCCATGCCGATGCGGATGGCGCGGCAACTCTGCGCACATGCAGTCTTCATCCGAGGCGACATGGAACTCTACAGCCGTTATTCGCGCTTGGTGACCGACATCATCGCCGACAGCGCGCCCGTGTATGAGAAAATGTCCATCGACGAGCATTACCTCGACCTGACGGGCATGGACCGCTTCCACGACTGCCAATTGTGGTCGCACGAGCTGCGCCAGAAAATCATCCACGAAACAGGCCTGCCGATTTCGTTCGGACTCTCTGAAAACAAGACCGTTGCGAAGATTGCCACGGGGCAAGCCAAGCCCAACGGCGAACTGGAGGTGCCCATACCTTATATTAATAGCTTCCTCGACCCGCTGTCGGTGCAAAAAATCCCGATGGTGGGCGAAAAGACCTACACGCTGCTCCGTTCGATGGGCGTGGAAAAAATCGGCACCTTGCGCCGACTGCCGCCTTTGGCGATGGAACGTGCCATGGGCAAGCACGGCCTCGACATCTGGAAAAAGGCCAACGGCCACGACAGCACGCCTGTCTGCCCCTATCAGGAGCGGAAATCCATCTGCAAGGAACGCACTTTCGAACAGGACACGATTGATGTGGCAGCCATCCGGCAATGCTTGGCGCGCATGGTGGAAAGCCTCGGCTTCGACCTGCGCTCGCAACACAAATTGACGGGCTGTGTGACGGTGAAAATCCGCTATTCGAACTTCGACACGCACGACATGCAGCAACGCATCCCTTACACGGCCTTCGACCACGTTCTACAGCAGACCGTCAACGGCATCTTCGACCGACTCTACAACCGAAGGATGATGATTCGGCTGGTGGGTGTGCGCTTCAGCGAACTGGTCAGCGGAATGCCGCAATTAGCCTTGTTTGACGACAACGCGGAATTGACGCAACTATATGCCACTTTGGACAAGATAAAATTGCGGTTTGGGGAACAGATCATACATCGGGCATCAAGTTGAATGTACAAAAGGCTTTTCAATGGCCAGTGAAGCAAAATTAAGCGCCAATAAAAGAATCAGGCATGAAGCCCAAAACCTTGTGCTTGACTATAGAAGAACTGTACCTCTCAATTAAAGATGAAAAAAGGGTTGTATGCCATTTGCATAAGAAAAGTTGTACCTTTGCGCCTTCAAAACAAACGGTATTATGGTCAGGGAAGAAACAGTTTTTGGGCCGATTTTCAGTCGGCGGCTGGGTAGCTCGTTGGGCATCAACTTGTTGCCCGTCAATGGAAAAATTTGTACGTTCGACTGCATCTATTGCGAATGCGGCTGGAACAAGGACGGGCGCGACGACACGCGCCTGCCCTGTGCCGCCGAGGTGCGCAAAGCATTGGAAAGCAAGCTGAAACAGCTTGTGGCGGATGGTACGCCCGTCGATTCCATCACCTTCAGCGGCGATGGCGAATCGACCATCAACCCCGAGTTCCCGAAAATCATCGACGACACCCTCGTCTTGCGCGACCAGTATTATCCCTCGGCCAAGGTTTCTGTGCTGTCGAACGCCACGCAAGTGCACCGCCCCGAAATTTTCGCCGCATTGCGCAAGGTGGACAATCCCATCATGAAAATCGACGCGCCGACAAATGAACTGATTGAGAAGATCAACAAGCCCGCGCCGGGCTATGACGTGAATAGGGTAGTGGAGGCATTGAAACAGTTCAAAGGCGACTTCATCCTCCAAACAATGTTCCTGAAAAGCAAGGATTTCGACTCGTCGTCTCCCGCGGTGCTTGACGGCTGGATGGACATCGTGCGCCTGCTCAAGCCACGCGAAATCATGGCCTACACCATTGACAGGCCCACGCCCGAGGAAGGTTTGCAGAAATTCACCGTCGAAGAAATGACAACATTCCTTAATCCTCTAATTCAAGAAAACTTCAATGTGCAGATAAAAGGCTGATTTTCAATGTTATTGTCAAAAAATGCAGAAAATTTTCAAAAAACAGCCATCGGAAAAGAAAAAGTTGTACTTTTGCAGCCTCAATTAAACTAATTATCAACCATTAAAAAGAAGGAAGTGTTTTAAAATGATTATTGTTCCTGTAAAAGAAGGCGAAAGCATCGACAGAGCTTTGAAGCGCTACAAGAGAAAGTATGAAAAGACCGGCGTCGTGAGAGAATTGCGTGCTCGTCAACAGTTTACCAAGCCGTCAGTCATCAAGCGTGCACAGCTGATGAAGGCTATCTATGTGCAGAAACTCCGTCAGGCTGAAGAGAATATATGATTCTTGCCGTTGTTGAAAACGGAACGCCGCAAGAGGAAAAATAATTTTTTTGGAGAAACTTCGCTGTGAATGGGAAAAAATCCCTACTTTTACAGCGAAGTTTTTTCTATGTCCATCGAGAAGTTCATAACACACATCGAAACGGAGAAACGCTTCTCTCCGCTGACCTCCGGAGCCTACCGCCTCGACCTGACGCAGTTTGCCGCCTACTTGGAAACAGAATACCATGAAAGCGACCTGACCCGTGCCACGGCCACAATGGTGAAGTCTTTCGTCGCCCACCTGAAGGAAAACGGCATGGAAAACCGCAGCATCAACCGGAAAATCTCCACATTGCGCACCTTTTACAAATACTGCCTCCGCGAAGGCGCAATCACGAAGTCGCCTATGACCTACATCAAAGCGCTGAAGCAACCGAAGACGCTCGCCAAGTTCGTCACCGAGGCAGATATTAATAAGGTGTCGTTTTACGACATCGATGCATTCGCCACCCAGCGCGACCATCTCCTGTTCGAACTGCTCTACCAGACAGGGATGCGCCGAGCGGAGCTGCGTGGACTTCGTGATGCCGACATAGACATGGCGAGCCTTCAACTTAAAGTTCTCGGCAAACGCAATAAAGAACGCCAGATTCCGTTATCACCACAGATGGTGGACATGATCAGCCAATACCAAGCCGTGCGCGATGCCCACTTCAAACAGAGGGCCGACCGCCTGCTCCTCAACGACAAAGGAGAGGAGATGTCGCCCTATTATATATATAATAAGGTGCATGTCCTGTTGGACGGCATCACCGCGTTGAAGCAAAAAAGCCCGCATGTGCTGCGCCATACTTTCGCCACCCACCTGCTTGACGAAGGGGCCAACCTCGTGGCCATACAGAAACTGCTCGGCCACCAAGACCTTGCCACCACCCAAATATACGCCCACAACACCATCGAACAACTCAAGAAAATCCATAAACAAGCGCATCCCAAGGGATGACAAAAGAAAGGAGACATTATGAAAGTCATGATCAATTCAGTTCACTTCAAGGCTGACCAAAAACTTGAAGAATTCATCACCCAGAAAGTGGAAAAACTATGTTCCAAGTACAGCGACGTGATTAACGCCGAAGTGGCGTTGAAACTCGACAACACCGACACACCCGAAAACAAGATTGCCGACATCCGCCTCGTTTTGCGCGGCGACGACCTCTTCGCCAGCAAGCAAAGCAAGAGCTTCGAAGAGTCGACAGATGTCGCCATCGACGCGCTGAAGAAGCAATTGGAGAAATACAAAGGTAAAATCGCCAAATGAGAATCGCGCCAAAAAGCGGGAAATCCCCTTGATTTCAACTCGAAGCCAGTCATAAACCCATGATTGGCTTCTTTTTTTTGATAATATAAACGATTGAAATACAGTAAATTGGGAAATATTAGAGAAAATTTTTCAAAAAAAATGGAGAAAAAGCATTGTCAATTCAAGAAAAGTATCTATTTTTGCAGACCTTTTCAAGCGGAGAAGGTGGCGAAAAGAAGCCAAAAACACCGTTCTTTCACATGATGCCGGTATAACTCAGTTGGTAGAGTAGCTGATTTGTAATCAGCCTGTCGGCGGTTCGAGTCCGTCTACCGGCTCGGTTAGCATCGGGGGAGTCGCATAGTGGCAATTGCAACAGACTGTAAATCTGTCCGGGTATCCGTTCGGTGGTTCGAGTCCACCCTCCCCCACGTCAAGCGGAAGTAGCTCATTTGGCAGAGCGAAAGCCTTCCAAGCTTTAGGTGGCGGGTTCGAGCCCCGTCTTCCGCTCAACGAATGAAGCACAAGCCGATGTAGCTCAGCGGTAGAGCACTTCCTTGGTAAGGAAGGGGTCGGGAGTTCAATTCTCCCCATCGGCTCAATTTCTATGGGATAAAGTTCATAACCTTAAATAAGAAAAGAAATGGCAAAAGAAAAATTCGAAAGAACTAAACCGCACGTCAACATCGGCACCATCGGCCACGTTGACCACGGTAAGACCACTTTGACTGCCGCTATCACGCTGCACCTCGCAAAGAAAGGTCTCTCTGAAGTCAAGAGCTTCGACTCCATCGACTCCGCTCCTGAAGAAAAGGAAAGAGGTATTACCATTAATACTGCCCACGTCGAGTACCAGACTGAAAACCGTCACTATGCACACGTTGACTGCCCTGGCCACGCTGACTATGTGAAGAATATGGTTACGGGTGCCGCCCAGATGGACGGTGCCATCATCGTTGTGGCTGCCACTGACGGTCCCATGCCCCAAACCCGCGAGCACATCTTGCTCGCCCGTCAGGTGGGTGTGCCGCGCCTTGTGGTGTTCCTCAACAAGTGTGACCTTGTTGACGATGAAGAGTTGCTCGAATTGGTTGAAATGGAAGTTCGCGACCTCCTCGGCAAATACGAGTTCGATTCCGACAACACGCCTATCATCCGTGGCTCCGCCCTTGGTGCCCTGAATGATGACCCGAAGTGGACTGGTGCCATCGACCAACTGATGGAAGCCTGCGACACTTGGATTCCTGAACCCGAGC
>ONVP01000075.1 GCA_900321315.1 uncultured Bacteroidales bacterium | reverse complement strand
CTTTTTTTTGAAAAAAAATGCACTTTTTTTGCAAGTGAAAGAAATAATTTCCTACTTTTGTCCCGACTTATACACTTTGGAAGTGAGCATAACAAAGAGCATAAAAGCATAATCCGATAAGAATCAACTAATTATAATCATTACAAACCTAACATTTTACGTTATGAAGAAGAATTTGACAATTTCGAAGCTCGTGATGCTCGTCGTCATGGCTGTCCTTCCGTTCAGCATGTTTGCACAGGAAGGCAAGAACAAGAAGCCAGTTGAGAGATACTGGTACATTCAGGCTGATGGTGGCCTTTCCATCAACCACGGTGACGTGGCCAATTATGAGAATTGGATTTTCCAAGACTTTGACCACTACAAGAAAGTCGCTCTTCAAAACTGGAACGCCCATCTTGGCGTTGGTTACCAATTCGGCAAGGTGATTGGCTTGAACTTCAAGGGGGGCTACGGTCTGCTTTCGGGCCACAAGCACATCCAACCTCTCGTCCTGAATGGCGACGAAGCCAACGTTCTTTACGACCTTGGCCTTGAAAAGACGAACTACTTTGAAGGCAACCTGAACCTGACCTTCAACTTGTTCAACATGTTCAAGTACAACCCGAGGAGAGTCATCAACTTCGTGCCTCACATCGGTATCGGCGGTCTTTACTACCAAGCCGGTATCGTCAACCAACTCGCTGGCGAAGAGGTTGGGACGCAGCTTGCCGACGCCAAGGCCAACCGCGAGTTTAGCTTCACCGTTCCCGCCGGTATGGAAATCACCTTCAACTTGGCTCCCAAGTTCGACCTCTTTTTGGACTACACCTACAACTTCACCGGCACCGATGCCCTTGACCAAGTGGCCAAGATTGCTGCCGACGAAGAAAAGCACGTCATCAACGACAAGGACATGTACAGCCAACTCAACCTTGGCCTGCGCTACAAGTTCAACAATCCCTGCGACATCGACAAGATGGCTCGCGAATCCAAGAAGATCACCTATCGCGTGAATCCCGACCCGTTGGTTGCTGACGAAGAAGGCAAGGTTTGCTTCGATGTCATCGTCACCATCCCCGCCGAATACTTCGAGAAGCAGGCTGTCTTGAACCTGAAGCCTTACCTGTCCTACAAGGGCGGCCAAATCGACCTCGACCCCATCACCTTCGTCGGTGAAAAGGTCAAGGGCGAAGGCGACTTCCGCGTCAACTACAAGGAAGGCGGCGAGTTCACCAAGCACTACTGCAAAGACTACGTTCCGGAAATGGAGAACTGCGAACTCATGGGCGACCCGATGTTCTACGTCTATGACGGCAAGATCTACCCGACCCAAGACGAAATCGTGAAGAACACCTACTTCGCCCAAGGCAGCACCGTGAAGCTGGCCGACGGCGTGATTGTCACCGAGAAAGACGAATACATTGACAAGGTCGTCACCGACACCATCGAATCGATGGAGCCTGTGCTGAAGCTCACCTACTTCTTCAACAAGGACAAGTACTACATCGGCGACAGAAGGAAACTCAACAACCAAGCCGACGCTGCCTTCAAGGATCTCCTGAAGGCTGGTGTGACCGAGTTCGAGATCAGGGCTTGGGCTTCGCCCGAAGGCGAAGGCAGCCACAACCAAGAGCTGTCAAACAACCGCGACAACGCTGCCGAGAGCCAACTGAAGAAGCTGGCCAAGAAGACCGAAATCAACATCACCGGCAAGGGCTATGGCGAAGACTGGAACACCTTCATCGAACTGGTCAAGAACTCCGACCTGAAAGACAAGGATGCCATCGTCAACAACATCAACAACTCCAGCAACAAGCAGCAAACCATCAAGGAAATGTGCGCCATCTATCCTCAACTCGAAAAGGATATCCTGCCGCAACTCCGCCGTGCTGACGTGTATGTGAAGGAGCCTGTCAAGACTGCCGTCACCAAAACCATCAAGGTCAAGAAACAATGAGCCTTGTTTGTACGAAAAAAGCCGCTCCCAACCGAGCGGCTTTTTTCGTACCCATACCTGAACGGAAATCAAAACGACACCCGATGCAACCCAATGTCGTAAGGTTGGCCAATGACATCAAGTATCCGGCGATAATCATGTTCATTGGCAACGAAATCGAGATTATTGGTGTCGATCAGCACAATCCGCATACTATCCTGCTGTTGCCTAAGGAAGTCGAAATAGCCCTGTTGGATGCTATCCAAATAAGCGTCGCCAATTTCCTGCTCGTAGCTGCGCCCACGCTTGCGGATGTTCTGTTGCAGGCGCGAAACGTCGGAATAAAGATACACCAAAAGCTCGGGCTTGGGCATATCCGAGAAGATGATATTGAAAAAACGCGAAAACAACTGGAATTCATCCTCTTGCAGGTTGTTTTTAGAAAAAATCAGCGACTTGGCCACATAATAGTCGGAAATGATGAAGTCGTGGAAAAGGTCAAGAGCGCCGAGCTTGTCTTTCAGTTGCTGGTAGCGCAAAGCCAGAAAAGTCATCTCCAACTGGAAGGAATACTTCTCAGGCTCCTTGTAGAACTTGGGCAAAAACGGGTTTTTGTCGCCCTCAAACTCCTCCAGCACCAGCTTTCCGTTGAAGTCGTTGGCGATGCGAGAAGCCAAGGTGGTCTTGCCCGCGCCGATGGTCCCTTCTATGGCGATGTAGTTGTATTGCATTGGCTACCGTCTAATCAAGAATTGTTGGATCGCTTTATTACTTTGGATGTATCAGGACAACACGCAAGAAGCTCTGTCTGGGTGAGTTTTAGGACTGGGTGCTTAAATTTCGGGGCAACTTCACACAGGGGCATCAGGGCAAAACGCCTTAGGTGAAGCAGCGGATGAGGCGACGTCACGTGTTCGGTAATTGTCACACGACTACCGTAATACAAGATATCCAAATCAATGAGCCGCGAAGAATAGCCTATTGCTTCAGGATGATGAACGCGACCCAATTCAGCCTCAATGCCAAGCAGCCTATCCATCAATTCATCAGGACGCAGCATCGTTTCAATGACGATGAGGCGATTGAGGAACCATGTGTCATCCTCGAACCCCCACGGCTCCGACTCGTAGAACGAAGAAATCCCGATCAACTGACCACACCTATTAATAATACGGTGGTAGGCCTCGTCGAAAACGGCTTCGCGGTTGCCTTGATTGGATCCGAAAAGAATAAAGCATCGTTTCATCGTCGGGATTTTTTGCAAAAATAAGGATTTTTCACATCGCATTTACACAAAAACAACTACTTTTGTGGCAGAAATCTAAATACTACTGCATTATGAAATTTTACAAAATCGTACTCGGTGCTTTCATTGGCACCCTCATCGCATTGGTAATCAACTTCTTCATCAAGGTTGGCGTGGTTTCATCAATGATTTCGAGCTTCTCGAAATCGGATAAAGAAACCTCCGCCACACTCAAGCCCAATTCGGTGCTCTACATGAAATTGGACTACGCCATTCCCGACCGCAGCGCCGACGACCCTTTCGGAAACATCGACTTCGCTACGATGCAAACCAAAGAATCGACTGGACTGAACGACATTTTGCGCAACATCGAAAACGCCAAGACCGACATCAATATCAAGGGTATCTACTTGGAACTGAGTAGTATACCAACATCATCGGCGACGATTGAGGAAATCCGCAACAAGCTCGCCGAGTTCAAGGAGTCGGGCAAGTTCGTCGTCACCTACGGCGAATCTTACGGCCAAAGCGCCTACTATTTGGCCTCAGTTGCCGACAAAATCATCCTCAACCCCGAAGGTGCGCTCGACTTGCACGGCATGGCCTCCCAAATCATGTTCTACAAGCACCTCTTGGAAAAATTAGATGTTGAGATGCAGATTGTGCGCGGCCCGAACAACAAGTTCAAAAGCGCCGTGGAGCCTTATTTCTTGGATAAGATGAGCGAGGCAAACCGCGAACAGACCGACAAACTCTTGGGCAGCGTTTGGGGGCAAATCCTCATGGGCATCAGCCAGAGCCGCAACATCAGCGTGGAACAATTGAACCAAATCGCCGACAACCTCGAAGTCCTGTTCGATGCCCAGAAGGCACTTGAATACGGCTTGGTGGACAATCTCTATTACAAAGACCAAGTTTTGGAAGAACTGAAAGGCCTGACGGGCAGCAACAAGAGCATCAACGCCATCGGGAACGAGAAATACGCCAAGACTTACAAGGCCAAGGCCACAAGCAAGAACGAGGTGGCGGTCATCTACGCCTCGGGCAGCATCTATGACGGCAAGGGCGACGAGGCGAAGAACATCTATTCCGAAAATCTCAGCAAGACCATCCGCAAAGCCCGTGAGGACGAGAACGTGAAAGCCGTCGTGTTGCGCGTCAACTCGCCCGGCGGCAGCGCCGTGGCTTCAGCCATCATCGGCCGCGAACTCGACCTGACCAAAGAGGTGAAGCCCGTCATCGTTTCGATGGGCAACTATGCGGCTTCGGGCGGCTACTGGATTTCGGCCAAAAGCGACTACATCTTTGCCGATGCCACCACGCTCACGGGCAGCATCGGCGTGTTCGGCACTTTCCCTAACCTGAAAGGCTTCCTCAACAAAAAGGTCGGCCTGACCCTCGATGTGGCCAAGACCAACGAGAACGCCGATTTCGGCAGCATCACTCAGCCGCTCACCGAGTTCCAGCACAAGAAACTTCAGGACATGGTGGTGAAGACCTACGACGACTTCACGAAGCGTGTGGCTGAAGGCCGAGGCCTGAGCCAGATCTATGTGGACAGCATCGGCCAAGGCCGTGTGTGGTCGGGTATCGATGCCATCGGTCTCGGTCTTGTTGACCAACTCGGCGACATGGAAGACGCCATCGCCTTTGCCGCCGAGAGAGCCAATTTGGGCGATGACTACAAGGTGACCGAATGGCCCAAGCAGAAGGACTTCTTCACCCGTTTGATGGAATCGATGAACAACAGCGAGTCCGACAAACTCGACGCCGCCATGAAACAGAAACTTGGCGTGTATTACGACTACCTAAAGGGTTTGGAGGACCTGCAAAAGAATACGGGAATTCAGGCACGGATGCCATTTGATATGGTGATTGAATAAATTCCATCTCCATTTTTTTCTTATTTGTCCCCGAAAGCAGTTTTTATGCTTTCGGGGACAATTAGTATAATTCTTATTTATCCCTGAAACGTTTTATTTGTCGTTCAGGGAAAAATAAGATGGTATTTATTTATCCGTTAACGAATAATTTTGTACCTTTGCGGACAAATAGAAGATTCAACGTAGTTAAATAAAGAGAAAAAACATGAGCAATATTATTGGAAGAAACACTGAAATTGAGGAACTTATGCAACTCTATCGCGGCAAAAGGCCTGAGTTTGTCGCCGTTTATGGTCGCCGCCGAGTGGGAAAGACCTACCTCATCAAGGAATTGTTCAAGGACAAGATGGCGTTTTACCACACGGGAATGTCGCCTTTCGACACAGAAAACACAAATATTCTGCAAGACCAACTCAAAAGTTTCCACAACTCGCTCATCCGCTACGGATTGGAGCCTTCGGAGCATCCCAAGAGCTGGATTGAGGCCTTTTTCATGCTCGAAAAACTATTGGAAAGCCTTAGCGGGAATGAGCGCCAGGTGGTCTTCATCGATGAATTGCCGTGGATGGACACGCCACGGTCGGGATTCCTCTCGGCCTTCGAGCACTTTTGGAACGGATGGGGTTCGGGGCGCGACAACCTGATGCTCATCGTGTGCGGCTCGGCCACCTCGTGGATGGAAGACAACCTCATCAACAACCACGGCGGGCTTTACGGTCGCCTCACCTACGAAATCAAACTCTCGCCGTTCACCCTGTGCGAATGCGAGGCCTATTTCAAGGCGATGGATTTGCGCCTGACGCGCTACGACATCATCCAAGCCTACATGGCCGTTGGCGGCATACCGTATTATTTGGGCTTCTTCCGCAAGGGACTGAGCCTCGGACAAAACCTCGACCTCCTGTTTTTCGCTCGCAACGCCAAACTGAAAAACGAATTCGACCGGTTGTTCTCATCGTTGTTCTCACGCCCAGCCAACTACAAGAAAATCATCAACTTATTGGCCACCAAGCACTGCGGATTCACGCGTGACGAGATTGCCGCTGCAACAGGCATCCAAAAAGGCGGTGGCTTCTCCAAGATGCTGGCCGCCCTCGAAGCCAGCGACTTCATCGTGCGCTATGTGCCTTTTGGCCGCTCAAAACGGGAGGAGCACTACAAGTTGGTGGACAATTTCTGCCTATTCCATGCCAAATTCTTGGCCAATGGCGACATCACCGACCCTGAGTTTTGGGAGAAAAACCAAAACGCGCAACGGCTTTCGGCTTGGAAAGGCATTGCCTTTGAAGAAGTCTGTCTGAAGCATATCCAACAGATTAAGAACGCTTTAGGCATTGGCAGCGTTACCTCAAATGAGTCGGCATGGAGTCTTCGCGGCGACGACGAAACCGAAGGCACGCAAATCGACCTCCTGATTGACCGCGCCGACCGCGTGGTGAACCTCTGCGAGATGAAATTCTACAAGGAAGAAGTCACCATCGACAAGGCTTACGACAAAAAACTGCGCCACAGAACGCAGACGCTCATCGACAACCTGCCCAAAAACCGCAACGTACATCTCACATTGATAACGACTTACGGCCTGACCTACAACGAGTATTTCGGGCAGATTCAGATGTTGGTCACGATGGATGACTTGTTCAAGGAAACACGATAATCCGCTGTTAAGCCCTTCAAAAAATGACTTAGCAGCAGATAATCGGATTTTTTGTGGAAAACAAGGCTTTAACGCCTATATCTCATACTCCCCCATCACCTCTTCCCGCTCCATTTGCTTCTCGCCCCAGTCGTCCATCAGGGCTTGAAGTTCCTCTTTTTTCTTTCCATAAGCCCAATACCAGTCGTTATCGATTTGGATTTCAGGGTGTTGCTCTGGGTTGGCCATGATGGTGTCTTGCTCGGCCAATTCAGCTTCGAGTTTGCCGATGGCCTCTTCAAGGCGTTGGATTTCCTTATCGACCTTGCGCAATTTGGCATCAATTTGTTTCTTACGCTCGTAGTTGATTTTGTTTTGGGATACCGGCTCGGCAACGACTTTCTGAGGCTGTTGCTTGGCAGCTATCTCCAACTCTTTCAGGTGATTGAGGTTCTTTTGCTCCAAAAAATCATAAATATCTCCGATGTATTCCTTGATATTCGGCTTGCGGAACTCATAGACTTTGTTGGTCAGGCCTTGAAGGAAGTCGCGGTCGTGGGAAACGATGATTAATGTGCCGTCGTACTGGATTAATGCGTTTTTTAGGATGTCCTTCGAGAGCATGTCCAAATGGTTGGTCGGTTCGTCGAGAACGAGCAAGTTGGTCGGGAAAAGAAGCATTTTGGCCAAAGAAAGACGCGCTTTTTCGCCGCCCGAGAGCACCTTCACTTTCTTGTCTATGTCGTCGCCACGGAAGAGGAACGATCCTAATAAGGCCTTCACTTTCAGGCGCATGTCGCCCACGGCCACATCATCCAAGGTCTCGAAGACGGTTTTGTTCATGTCGAGCATGTCCTGCTGGTTTTGGGCGTAATAGCCAATCTTGACCTCATGGCCGAGCTTCACCTCGCCCTCGTGGTCATGCACGCCACAGATGATTTTCGACAAGGTCGATTTGCCCTCGCCGTTGCGCCCGACAAAGGCAATCTTCTCCCCTCGCGGAATCAGCAAGTTAATGTCTTTCAAGATGATACTGTCGCCATACGACTTGCCCACGTGGTTCAGTTCAAGTGTCACTTTGCCCGAATGCGGTGCCGGAGGAAACTTGAAGTGGATGGCCGTGCTGTCGATGTCGTCGATGACGATTTCATCCATCTTTTCAAGGAGTTTCACACGGCTTTGCACCTGCTTGGCTTTGGTCGCCTTGTAGCGGAAACGCTCGATGAAGGCCTCGATATTCTTGATTTCGCGCTGCTGGTTTTCGTAAGCCGAGCGTTGCATATCCACGCGCTCCTCGCGCAGGCTGACATAATCGGAATACGACGCCTTGTAATCATAAATCTTGCCGTTGCTGATCTCCACAGTGCGAATGGTGATGTTGTCCAAGAAAGCGCGGTCGTGGCTCACCATCAAAATGGCTCCGTAATAGGATTTCAAGAAGTTTTCCAACCACTGAATGGACTCAATATCAAGGTGATTGGTCGGCTCGTCGAGCAAAAGCAAGTTGGGCTTTTTCAACAAGATTTTGGCCAACTCGACGCGCATTTGCCAGCCGTTGCTGAACTCGCGCATGGGTCGAAGCATGTCGTCGTGACTAAAGCCCAAACCCACCAAAATCCGTTCTGCCTCGCCTTCGATGGAGTTGCCACCAAGCAAGGCCAAACGGTCGTTCAAATTGTTTAGTTTAATGATAAGTTTCTCATACTGAGTACTTTCATAGTCAGTTCTTTCCGCCAATTCCTGTTGCAAACGTTCCACATCACACTCCAGCTGATGGTATTCATCGAAAGCGGTGAGGGCTTCGTCCAAGACCGTTTTCTCACTGTTCACGTTTTTTTCTTGGGGCAAGTAGCCAATTGTAACCCCCTGTGGGACAATCACATCGCCCTTTGAAGGCTGTTCGATGCCGCAAATGAGTTTCAACAATGTAGTCTTTCCTGCTCCGTTTTTGCCGACCAAGCCGATGCGGTCTTTTTCGCGAATCATAAAGGAGATGTCGGTGAAAAGATCGTCACCCGTGAAGTGCATGCTGAGATTTTGGATTGTGATCATGGTGTACCGTTTTGGGCGACAAAGATACGGATTTTAAGGCCACGTTCAGCGCGACAAGACGAATGGTTTGGTCAGGATGCCCTTGGGGGTTGTCACACGAACCACATACAGTCCGTTCTCCAATCCGGTGAGGTCGAGGCTGACGGAATTGCCTTGACATTCAAAGCCAACAACTTTCTGTCCTACAACATTATACAACATTACTTGATGCATCCCATCCGCCTCGATGATGACCGAATTGGAGGCGGGATTAGGATACACTTTGAGCGGCATGAGCATGGTTTCGTCGGTTGTGGAAGGGTCGCACACCACGACCTCCGATTGTTCGGGATGGCCGATGACGGAGGCATAGTCCGACTCGCAAGCCTCGCCTTCTTCGGAGAGATAGGAGGCCGTCAGGCGATAGCGGAAACAATTGCCCGAGCATCCTTCAAGCCCGTCTCGATATTGATAGTAAGGTTGCCCTTCGGCATAGGGTATTGCCGCAATCTGCTGGTAGTTTTGCCCGTCAATGGAACGATAGAGATTGAAGTTTTGCAGTGCATAGCCATCCGAGCCAAGTTGAGTTGTTCGTCCTGCACGGTTGCTGACATAGGCACGCAACATCCACGTATAGTGCATGTTATAGGTATGCATATCGGTCCAGCCATCTTTTTCTTCCACATAAACCCAACGTCCGTCGGGATGTCCCATATCGGCGCAAACCACGGCGGGACGGCTTACGCCTTGCTGCCCGACGACAATCCAAACAGGCTCATTATCTTGAAGTTCCAATTCAGGAAACAAGGTTTCCTCATGCCAATCGAAACGGCCCGTCAGGGTCATGTTTTGGGAGCGGACCAAGGTGTGCGGTTCGGTGTCGCCGCCGACATAAACCCACAATTGGTAGGTTCCTGCTGCGCCATCGAACAAGGCTACCTTTTTCAGCGAACAGCCGACATACTCAGCCAGGGTGTAAATCGGCTCGCCGTTGCCGCCCAGTGCATTCACCATCTGCCCGTCGTCGTAGCGCAGCCATTGGTGAACGGGGGCCGGCCTTTCGCCCCAATAAACCACTGCACCATAGTCGTCGTCGCTTTCCCAATAGCGCTCAGCTTCAAGGTTGGCGGGCGGGTCGCAATAGGAAGGGAAATCGACCTCAACGCAATCGGCGCTCGACATGGAAAAATAGGTGCCGTCGGTTGGGCCGCCATACACTATCCTGACGCAATATTCCGATAGGCCATGCATGGACGCATCTTGGTCGGAATAGGCATTTTGCCCAACGAAGCCCAAGTATTCGCCGTCGCGATACACCACTGCGCCTATCGCTTGGCCGTTTTCGGGATATTGCCACGAGAGTTCCACGGTGGTTTCAGTGAGCGACCATTGCAGGGTTTGCCCACATCCTTGGAAGTCGTCGCTCAAAGCACAGGTCCACGGGGCGGAATGCCACAAGACCGTGTCGGAAACATAGACGGGCCTGACTTGCGCGGTGTATGGCCGGCCTGCCACGAGGGTGTCTATGCCAAATTGGAAGAATCGTTCGGTTGTGGTGCCAACGCAAACGCTGTCAAGCATGACCTCGAAATGTTGGAGGCCGCGTTGCCGCTCGTCCGCGAGTTGCCAAACGGCCCAACCCGTAGAGGAAACATACAAGCTGTCGATGGGGACGATGGCCTCGCGCAGTTCGACGGCGAGTTGTGTCGGTTCAAAAATGGGTATCGTGTCGGTCGAAACATAATCTTCGAAGCCCGCCAATCCAACGCTCAGCGTATAGTTGCCGCGATAAACCTCCGGCAGCAGCAAATGCCCATTGTCGCCGATGTCGGCTTGGTAGGAGTCTCCTTGTCCGCCAATGGGCGACAGCCTCATCCATGCTCCGACCGCTGGCAGGCCGATGTTGGTGGTCACCCCAATCGTAACACTGGTGGTCATGTCTTTGTCGAGCAGTGCCGACCACACCGTATCTGAGTCGGCTCTGTTGCCTTCGTAGTGGCAACTAACGCCCCAGCTGTATCTTCCCCAAGGCAGGCTTTCCCAAGTCATGTCCATGAAAAGCGTGTCGGACAGATGCGATACCAACATCACAGGAGGCTCGTTGGAGCGGCGGCGAAACAAGTCGAAATGCCTGAGTGACCGTGGTTCCTTGGAGAGCAATGTGTCGAGCCTCAAAAAACGGATGTCGTCCACATAGAAACAATCGTCTCCCATGCTGCTGGAAGCGTCTTTCTGATAGCTCCAGCGAAACACATGCTCGCCTTCGCCGATGGCTAACAGATGCTCCTCCCAGTCGCTCCCGCCCGAAGCCTCAAAGCGTTTCTCACCGTCGATGAAGAATTGTGCGACATCCCAGGGGCTTTCAGAAGACACCTTGCCGACAAAGCTCATCGTCCCGTCGGCGGGAACATAAACGGCCACCTCTATCTGCGAAAGTGCCCCATCGACACCCTCGCATCCCGACTTCATGCAGGCATTTCCCTCATAGGCATGAACCGTGTCCAAAGTCCACGGGAAGCCCATGCCATTCGACCAGTTGAACTGGCCAAAGTCCCCCGACTCGAAATCCTCCACAAGAAGCGGCTCCTTCAGCGACCACGACACACGCACCATGCCTTCAGCAAACTGGCGTGCGGCCACATAGCTGACCGGAAGGTACAACTCGTTGAGAATGAAATTGACCACCAAAGAATCGCTTTCCACGACGATGGAATCTTGAGCCGTCGCGTCGGCATAGCCCGTTGCCGAGGCCACAACCTGATAGGTGCCAGCCTCGATTTCAGCCATATAACACCCGACCGTATCCGTCAGAAACTGAAAAGCCAAGGTGTCGCCTGACGCGCCGATGCCTGAAAAAACCATCATCACACCCTCTATCGGGGTGATGCTGTCTTGCTCGTGCACCCAGCCCGACACGATGCCTTGCGACAAGGCACGGCCAAAGGCGAAAACCGCTAGAGCCAATGTCAGAATGAAGCGAAACTTTTTCATTATATTTTTGTTATTCAATATTTTACAAACTTAACAATTGCATTTTCCGACATTCCTTTGACCACGATGCAATAAACACCCTTTGGCAAGCTTCCCACGGTTATCGTGCAAATGCCTCTCCCGTCGGTGCAATGCATTTGTGCCGGCATAGCCACCGCGCCCGTCGCGTCGTGCACCGCCACCGAACAACTCTCGAAGGCGTTCAGTCCGACTATGGAAACCAAGTCGCTGCCTGGATTGGGCACGGCTGCAATAGCCGTTTCGCCGATAAGCTCGGTTGGTTGCCGCATAGCCACGCGGCCTTCCCGTGTGATATAGAGGCAAAGTGCCTGGCATTCAGGATTCTCTGGAGCGAGCGTGATGGCTTGCACCATTCCACGGCCATAGCGCGGCAGGTCGGCCATCACGTGATAGGTGCCGAATGGGAGCCTCGAAAACCTGAAATGTCCGGCTGCATCGGTTAGAGTGAAAGCCAATATGCGCTGTTTTGTGGCATTGAGCAGCGCGATGCCGACATTCGACAAACCTTCGGTGCAATAGTCCGTTTCGGCATCGTCTCTCAACCACGGGGTGCAATAGAACTCACGCGCCTTCGAGTCGAGGTCGGGGATTTCAAACCAACCTTCTATGCGTCCGGTTCCGTTGGCGAAGCCCGTTAGCGTGGTGGGTAAGGTGAGGTCAACATCGTACACATTGCCGCTCACGTCTATCATGTTCGACTCGTTCCACTGCCATTGGCCGAGATAATAGGCACCGCCCGCGTTGCCGTCAAGGGTGTCGGGAAAGGCATAAAGGATGTATGTGTCGGGCAAGAGCGCGTCGAACCGGAAGAATCCTTCGTTGTCGGACATTGTGCGATAGAATCCAGAAACAAACGGGTTGTCGTCGCTCAAAGCCGCCGCCACCACATGGGCTTGGGGCCGAGGCTTGCCGTCTGCCCACGTTCTTCCTTCGAGGGAGAAGTCCTTGAATAGGTCGAAACGGACTATGTCGGACACATGGCCGCACACCGACCAAGCCTCAAGCACCAGCTCAACGAAGCCGCGTTCCTTGTCGGCCTCACCGGGATGATAGACGGCGGTCAGTGCCAGTGGGTCCTCAAACCAGCCGTCGCCATTGGAGTGCCAGCGGAGCGAGTCGTAGTTGGAGGCCGTGGCTTGGTCGGTCACTACGGGACGCTCCATGCCGCCATAGGAATCGGCACCTGCAAACACTTCGAGACGCTTATAGAGGCACAGGTGGAACTCATCGGTTTTTTCCTCGCCGCCGCTCATCACATGAAGCGTCAGCCAAACCTCGCCGTTGTTGAAGTCGCTCTCGGAGGGATAATACCTCGAGCGCAAGGCCAATGTGTCGGAAAAACGTCCCGAACCCGATGTGCGCCACACAAAGCGGTTGTAGGTGTAGGGAATGTTGGCATCTTGAAGCACAAAGTCTGTTTCGGGAGCACAAAGACGGCCTTCGCCGCCTGCGTAAGGGTAATAGGAGGCAAAGGCGTATGCGCTCTGCCCCGCCGTGGCATAGGCTTGGGGAAGGTAGGCACGGTCGCAAGCCATCACCGCAACATCGCCAATCTGCTGGCTGTTCAGCCGACACGAAGTTTCGGTAATCGAATCGATATGGTGCTTGAACTTGTAGAAATTGAAGTCGCCGTAGAACAGCACATAATGGTCGATGTCGCTCTCAGGATTGTCGTCCCACGAGATGAGCCACGATCCATCGACAAGTTGCCGCTTCACCTTGAAGGGAGGCGAAACCGGCGCCACGGTGTCGCATTCGGCGAGAAAGCCTTCATAGATGATTTCGCCCAACGCGGGATTGTCGTTCTTGTCGACAATCAGGGCCTCAATCTCTTCCGCCGACTGTGTGCCCCAATGGTTCCAACGAATGTCGACATCTTCCGCCGATGCGTTGGCGAAAAGCACATTGTCCTGCCCGACATGCAGGAAATTGTTGCCGTGCAGCACCGACTTGCCCGATGGGAAGGTGGCAATCCTGCCCGTCGGTTCGCTGACTGTGTTGCCAACAAACCGTATCATTCCCATCTCCAATATATTGGTAATCACGCTTCTGTTTCCATAAAAGGTATTGCCTTCCAAGTGAATCCTGCAAACCCTGGTCATGCTGACGGCTTCGTCGTTGTTCCAAAAAACGTTGTTCAGGATGACGAGCGAATCCATGGCAGCCTTCACGCCAAACGACGAATAGCCCGACCCGCCTTCCGGCAAGGCCGAAGAAATCAGGTTGTCGCTGATGTAATTGACGGCTTCCTTGTCGGAGATGCCGCCCACCGTCTCAAAGCTGACGGCCGTAGTGGCACCTTGGAAGCAGTTGCCAACGATGTGGTTGTCGTCGCACTTGAAGCCGTAGCCTATGTTGGAAACCTCAATGTTGATCTGCCCGCGGTCGAAAAGGTTGTGTGAAATCAGGTTGCCTCGGCTGTCTCCCGACCTTGCCTTCAGCTCGATGCCCGAAACGCAGTTGGAGAAGCTGCAACTGTCGATGACGAAATTGTTGCAATCGACCATTTCGATACCTTTCCCAGCGTAGTAGTTGTTGAAAGTGCAATGCCTGATGTCGGCATCAGAGCAGCTTGTGGCTGCAAGGGCCGTCAGTGCGCCCACGACCACCACATGCGAGAGTTGTATCGTCTTTTCTTCGTCCGCGTTTTTCAACTGAATGCCGGCCCAGTCGTGTGAAAACTCATAGCAAAGAAGCGAAACCGAGTCGTGCCTCGCGCCTTCAAGCAAGAGGCTGCCGCCATCAACACGCAGGCTTGCCGACTGCATGAAATACACCTTGGTCCCCGCCTCAATTTTGAGTGTGCCGTTTTCCTTCACCGTCAAGGCTTCGTTCACGAGATACGCCGAGTCGCCGCCCAGTCGGGGAAGGAAGAGCAGCGTGTCAATGTCGCCGCCAATCTGCACATAATGCTGGCCGACGGCAGGGCTTCCAACCATGCCCATCAGCAGCAAGATGCCTATTCTCAATATGGTGTGAAGCCGTTTCATCGCTCAAAAATAATAGGTCAATCCGAATCGGACATGCCACGAGCTGGCCCTCACTTGGCAAGGGAAGCCGTCCACATAGAGCGGCCCGACCATGGCCTGACGCTGCAATTCGGGTGCCAGCTCAATCCTTTGGCCTACCTTGAATGCCGCACCAAGGCCAATCTGGTAGGCAAACCTGACCGGATTCACGGCTTCCTTGCCGATTTCGGTGTGGAAAGGCACTTCGCCGCAACTCGTCGATCCGGCTTGCGACAACAGGAAATCGATTGACGCTCCGCCTCTCACGAACATCCTGGAATGCGCCATCCTAAGAAAATCGAATGTGGCGAAAACGCCAATGCCCAAGTAATCGAGGCGGTTCAGGTCGCGATAGCTGTAGTGGGTCGTCGTTAGCGGGATGTAGGTCGAGTCCAAAATGTAGTGCCATATCGTGTCAGCATGGCCCGATTGCACCACATAATAACTGTCTATCGTGTCGTTCTCGTAATAATCGCCTTCGCTAACCACTTGGTCGAAGGAGAAACGATAGCTCAACGCACGATAACTGAGGCTCATTCCCGCGCTCCATCTTCCGCTTTTGTGGCCGGCATCGATGCCGGCCAACATGT
>ONVP01000247.1 GCA_900321315.1 uncultured Bacteroidales bacterium | reverse complement strand
GGATGACACGCATTTTGCAGCGCGCCTTTTTTCCTTTCCTCCTACAGGATCGCCGTGAAGAGCACGAAGATCCAGTGGGCCGCCACGCCTGCGGCCAGGCCCCCGATGGTATAGGCAACCGCCTTTTCATCCGCGCCTACCGTGACCACGAAGGATAGGCTGGCCTTGGTCACGCCCAAGTTCCTCGATATGCAGTACGGCAATGGAACGCCGATGTCGGTGGATGTGCCGGCTGGGGCTGTGACCACCAACCCGAAACACATACTCGTTTCCCCTCAATGGATTATGAGTACCAACTTCAACAATGTGGGCAGCTCTTTGGATGAGCCATCGCCCACGGTGACGGCCAACCACAAGTGGCATTACCTGATGAACCCGCAATTCCAATCGGCCGGCGGTAGCGTTGACAGCCCCGCCTTCACGCTGATTGCCCGCATGGATAAGATGCCGCCTTACCTGATTACCGCCGAGGGCGGAGCGTTGGGGATTGAGGTGTACGATACCGACAGCCCAATGACCGTGAAGATTAAGGAGTTCATGGCGGTTTACGGCATCATCGACATCAAGATGCGGATGCTGAACATTCAGGAGCTGAAGCGGATAATGGGCTTCCCTGACGACTACATTCTGAAAGGCAGTCAGGCCGACCAAAAGAAGTTCATCGGGAACGCCGTGGAGGTGAATATGTCGAGAGTGTTATGCGAGGCACTTTGCAGCGGATTAAAGAATGAAAGGGCTACGGCATGACTGATAATGAAATGAGAGAATATCAGGCTTTTTTGGAGCAAAAGAAAGCCCAGCGCATTGAGAGCGGTTTCATCATTGATGATTCGGAGTTGAGCCCAAAGCTGTTCGGATTCCAAAAGTATTGCGTGAAGCGGGCTTTGGCGGTCGGCAAGTTTGCCCTCTTTGAGGATTGCGGATTGGGTAAGACAATCCAGCAGCTTGAATGGGCGAGGCAAGTTGCCGCAAAAACCGAAATGCGCGTCTTGATCCTTGCGCCTCTTGCCGTGATTGGTCAGACCATCAAGGAGGGTGACAAATTCGGGTATAAGGTGACGGAATATGACGAAGCCGCCACTTTCATAGGTGATTATGACATTTTCATCACCAACTACGATAATTTGGAGAATGTCGATGTATCGTGTTTCGGCGGTGTCGTTCTCGATGAAAGTTCCATACTGAAGAATTTTCAGGGTAAGACCCGCACGGCTTTGATTGATGCTTTCAGGCATACCCCTTACAAGCTGGCTTGCACGGCGACACCCAGCCCAAACGACACCACGGAGATTTGCAACCATGCGGAGTTTTTGGATATTATGAGCCGAAACGAAATGCTGGCAATGTATTTCGTCCATGATGGCGGCTCGACATCGGATTGGAGGCTGAAAGGCCATGCAAAGCAATCGTTTTGGGATTTCGTAAGCACATGGGCAGTAATGCTTAACAAGCCCAGCGATATAGGCTTTGATGATGACGGCTACGAGTTGCCGCCGCTGAATGTGATTCAGGATGTGGTTGAGACCCCGCAAAGGGATAACGGCCTGCTTTTCAATTCGACCGCCGTCAATGCCACTGACTTCCACAAAGAGCTTCGCCTGACCATGCAATTAAGGCTTGACCGCGTGGCCGAGTTGGTGAATGGTTCGGATGAAAGTTTCATCATTTGGATTGGTCAGGATGAAGAAGGGAAATACCTTCGCTCACTGCTGCCTGATGCCGTTGAGGTGAAGGGGTCGGATTCGCGGGAATACAAAAAGGAGAAACTGCTTGGATTCGGCAAGGGTGACTTCCGCATCCTGATTACCAAGCTGAAAATCGCCCAATTCGGCCTGAATTACCAAAACTGCCACAATCAGGTGTACGCCTCGCTTGACTTTTCGTTTGAGGCCACCTATCAGGGTATTAGACGGTCGTACCGTTTCGGTCAGACCAAGCCCGTGAATGTCTATCTCGTCACCACTGACACCATGCAGAACGTGAAGGATAGTTTCGATGCCAAGCAAGCCGCATTCAAGGAAATGCAGGCCGCAATGACCTTGGCCATGAATCGCAATATCAACAATCAAATAATTCTCAAAAAGATGGAAACGACAAATCAGTACAAATCGGATTGCTGCGACATCCGCCAAGGTGATTGTGTGCAGCTCATTCAGTCCATTCCCGATGAAAGCATCGGTTTTTCGGTGTTCTCGCCGCCGTTTGCGGAGTTATACACCTACTCCGATAAGCTGGAGGACATGGGCAATTCAAAAGATTATAACGAGTTTTTCATGGCCTTCAAGTATTTGGTCAAGGAACTTTATCGCGTGATGTGGAGCGGTCGCAATGTGGCCGTGCATTGCATGGATTTGCCCATCCAAAAAGGCAAAGAGGGCTATATCGGCCTGCGTGACTTTTCGGGTATGATACTGCAAGCCTTCACCGAGGCCGGATTCATCTACCATTCAAGGGTGACGATTTGGAAAAACCCCGTGACCGAAATGCAGCGGACAAAGGCTTTGGGCTTGCTTCATAAGCAGGTGAAAAAGGATGCAGCGATGAGCCGTGTGGGAATCCCTGACTATTTGATGGTGTTCCGCAAGGACGGCGAACATGAGCATCCCGTCCAATGTGATATTTCGGTCGATACGTGGCAGAAGTACGCTTCGCCCGTGTGGATGGATATTGACTACTCCAACACCCTGAATGCCGCCAAGGGTCGGGATGAGAATGACGAAAAGCACATTTGCCCCCTGCAACTCGATACCATCGAGAGAGCCATCATCCTTTGGAGCAACGAGGGCGACCCCGTATTGACCCCGTTTTTGGGAATCGGCTCCGAGGTTTACGAGGCCATAAAGCTGAACCGCTTCGGCATCGGCTTTGAGTTGAAGGAATCATACTTCAATGAGGCCGTAAAGAACTGCAAGGCCATTGAATCGGAAAAGAACCAGCAAACCCTATTCGATTGAGCCATGAACACGAAGCCGAACAAAAAGACTTGTTACAGCCGCGCCGTGGTGGGGATAAACCTCACCACGGACGAGCGGCGGCAATGGCCGAGCGTGAAGACCGCCGCCGAGGGTTGCGGTATGCAGGCCTCATGGTTCACGCACCTATTGAGAGGCCACCTGCCTACTAACGGCTGGCTTTGCGCCTATGCCGATGAACAAGATTGGGTTGCCGAAAAGCTGGACTATTACAAGCGGTCGGGCAAGTTCAAGAGAACCGACCCCACCAAGTCCAAGTCGATGAAGGGCAAAGTCGCCCTGCGCATTGACAGCCGGACGGTGATATATGTGACCCCTGACAAGGCCACCCCTGAAGACGCACAAAAATACCTAAACAAAATCAAAGGAATAAAAGAAGACAATTCGTATGATTTAGATGATAGTGATTACCAGCCAACGTTTGTTCCTGCAACTCAATGGGTAATCTCTTTACATGATGCTAGTAGGCATGGAAGTGGCATGTTATCAAGAATTTTCCATGATAAGCGTTTCTCATTCCCCAAGTCTCTCTATGCCGTCCATGATGCTATCCGTTTCTTCGTCGCCAACAAGCCAAATGCTTTGATACTGGACTTCTTTGCAGGCAGTGGAACAGTAGGCCATGCTGTAATAGAACTTAATAAAGAAGATGGTGGTAACAGACGTTTTATTCTGTGTACAAATAACGAAAACAATATTTGTGAAGAAGTGACGTATCAAAGAATAAAAACTGTCATATCAGGAAAAAGAAAAGATGGAAGTAAATATTCAGAAGGTATCATTTCAAATTTAAAGTATTATAAACATGATTTTATAAAAAAAGAATACGATG
>ONVP01000062.1 GCA_900321315.1 uncultured Bacteroidales bacterium | reverse complement strand
CGAGCTGATGGCCGAAAACACCACCGAAACCACCTATTCGTTTGACACCGACCCCGACATGTTCTATGTGGTTGGCGTGGTGGCTTTGTATGCCGATGGGCGCTCCTCCATCAAAGCCGTGGCCAAACAATCAATTGCGATTGATTTGGGATTGACAGCCAACGACTTGAACATCACCCTGAACATGGACAACCCGTCTGCCACGTTGAGCGTGACCAACGCCAATAATAACACCCAAAGCCAAATTGTCATCAGCTCCATCGAAGAGGTGGCCGAAAACGGAGGACCTTACCTGACCATCACCGCCGGCAACCTGCCCTACACCCTGCCCTACGGCGAAGTCTTCAGCTTTACTATCGAGCCTAACACGTTGGGAGCCAAGAGCGTGGCCCAAACCAAAGTGTATGTGGAATCGGACAATGGAATACTGGAGTTCTTGGTCGAAATCGACGGCGAGCTGCTGAGCATCACCGAGGTTTCGTCGGAAGCCAAGGTGTATCCCAATCCCGCCAACGACCAACTGCGCATCGTGGCCAACAACGACATCGAGAGCGTGATGGTTTACAACATGATGGGTGCCTTGGTCGAAACCATTCCCGCCAAAGGCATGACAATGAATGTGAACCTGAGCCAATACAGCAACGGCGTGTATTTCTTCAACATCCGCCAGAGCAACGGCACTGTCAGCAACCAGCGCGTAGTGGTCAGCCACTAATCGTTGATTGCGATGCAACAAAAAAGGATGGCCTTTTTGATGTGACCCCCAAAAGTTGGACGGTTAAACATTAATTATCATGGTAAAGAGTTCGGTATTGCACCGGACTCTTTCCTTTTAGTCTCAACTTGATTCTGTCGTTGTTATAGTAGTTTATGTAATCCATGAGCGCGTTTTTGAACTCTTCGACGGAGTTCCAGTCGTGCAAATATAGCAATTCGTTCTTCATCAGTCCGAAAAAGTTTTCCATCATGGCGTTGTCGAGGCAGTTGCCCTTGCGCGACATGCTTTGTATGATGCCTTTTTCCTTGAGCAAGGTTTGGTACCTGAGATGTTGGTAGTGCCAGCCTTGATCGGAATGCAGGACGAGTCCCTTGAGGTTGTTTCGAGCACGGAATGCCTTGTCAAGCATCCTTGTGGCCATCCGCAGGTCTGGCGTTTTGGAGATTGTGTATGAAACGATTTCGCCATTGAACAGATCCAGGATGGGCGACAGGTACAACTTGTCTCCCTTGATGTTGACCTGTGTGACATCTGTGGCCCATTTCTGGTTCGGCCCTGAAGCGTGGAAGTCGCGGTTGAGCACATTGGGCGCGACCTTGCCGACCTCGCCCTTGTACGAGTGGTACTTCCGCCTCCTCGTCTTTGCCTTGAGTTCCATCTGCCCCATCAGCTTCTGCACAGTCTTGTGGTTGATTGCAATTCCATCGTTTTGCAGTTGTGCGGTGACTCGACGGTAGCCATACCGTCCGCAGTTCGTCTCGTAGATGTCCTTTATCCGCTTCCTGACGGTGTCGTATCCGTCCGAGTCGTGCAGCCTCTTGACGTGATAGTAGAATGTGGAGCGCGCCATCCCCTTGATGTCGAGGAGCGTCCCGACATCATGGTCCCGCCTTAGTCCTTGGATGGCTTCTGCCCAGTCCCTTTGAGACGGGCTTCCCTTTCTTCGACCAAGGCTTTCACTTTTTTTAGCAACGCGTTCTCCGCCCTCAGACGTTCGTTTTCGTAGCGGAGCCGTTCCAGTTCCGTCATCTCCTCAGGCTTCTTTTTCTTCGGTCTTCCCATGTCTTTTCTAGGTCTTCCTTGGGGTCTGTCGCGCAACGCTTCCGCACCTCCCTCGTCATAGCGGCGGCACCAACTGCGTATCGAACACTCGCTCACCCCGTGGTTTAACATAATGTCGGACAAAGATAGGTGTTTTCCCCTATAGTCGGATATGACTTCCATCTTTTCCTCGACCGAAAGTTTGTGGTTCTTCCTCTTGACCAATGCCGAAGCCCCTTGTGCTTTGTACTGTTCCCACAACGTGAACAAAAGATTGCCATTGATCCCGTAATGCTTGTGGATGAAGTTGATGCTGTAGCCTTCCTCCAGCATCTTCATGTACTTCAACCGTTCTTCATAATTGTGTCTTTTTGGCATAATAAAACCCCGAAAGTTTTTTGTCCAACTTTCAGGGTTCAGTTCATTTCGGTCATCCTTTTTTCGTTTGGATTGGTAGAGACGCAATGCTTTGCGTCTCCACAATGCATTGCGTCTCCACAATGATTATTTCAGCAGCACCTGCGGACCCATGTTGAAATAGATGTCGGTGGGGACACCGGCTTTGTTCACGCGGTCGAGGTCGGCTTGCAGCTCGGGCTTGATGACGATTTGGTCGGCCATCCAAGCCTTGGTGGCTTCGTAGTCGCCGTCGCCTTGGTGCTTGAGGATGTCGCCAGCCAGTTTCTCAACGGCCACCTTCATCTTCTCGAAGTCGATGGCATAGCGGCCTTCTTCGTTGCGGGTGAAGGCGCCTTCGTTCTGGAAGTAGTTGAAGGTAAGCATGTTGGCCTTGCCGTGGGCACTGGCAGCGCCAAAGCGCACCGAGCGGAAGATGCCCGCCATGAAGGTGGTGTAGTTGTCTTCCATCGTGGTGGTGGTGTATTCGCCCATCTCGGCGAGCTTGGTGACCAAGTAGAGGCCCAGCACGTCGGCTTTGGCTTCCTCGATGGCGTTGTATTGGTTGCTCAAGGCTTCGCGCACGGTGCCCTTGCCCGTGATGGTGTTCTTGATGCCCATGCCGTGGGCGGTTTCGTGGAACATCACATTGGCGAAGAAAGCGTCAAACTTGATGTGCTCCATTGATTCGGGAGTCATCAGTTCCTTGGCGATGGGTTCTAGAATTTTGTCGAACTTGGCTTGCATGGAGTTCTTCAGTTGCAGTTTGCGGGTGCCGCGTTGCAGCTGTACTCGCTCGTCGTTGGGCAGGTTGATGGCGATGGTCTTCGAGTTGGCGTTGCAGTCGCCGGCGTAATACACGGCATCGTAGGCGGCCAAATCCACGTCGTCGCCGGGCTTCTCTTTTTTATACTCTTCCGGCACGGGAAGTTGCTTTTGAAGTTCAGGCACGAAAGCGGCATAGCGGGCCAGTTGCTTGGTCCATTCCTGGTCCTTGATGAGGATGAAACCTTCGTGTGAGGCCTTGATGCCGAAGCGGGCGTCGGTGTAGTTCTCGATGGGGCCAATCACGAGGTCGATGTTGTTGTTGCGCACGTCCATCCATTGCATGTCGCTCTCGAAATAGTCGTCGGTGCGGAGGGCTTTGGCGCGGAGTTTCAGGTATTGGGCAAACTCCTTGTCGCCGGCCAGCTCAGAGGCTTGGTCGAGCAGCGAGGCGGCTCTTTCGATTTCTTGGGCGAAGTAGTCGTGATACCACACGCATTTCAGCGCGCCGTTCTCGTCGCGGACGATCATGGTGTACTGGCTGTTTTTGTCCGGATCGGCGAAGGCTTCCCATTCCTCGTCGGTCATGTCGGCGGGATAGAACTGAGCGCCAGCGGGTTTCGCGCCGATGCCTTCCACGAAAGGCTCATTGCCGTTGAGGCCGTCCCAAGGACCGTAGGCGATGGTGGCCAATTTCTTGATGTCGGCGTTGTCGCCGATTTTGGCCATGAGTTCGTTCTTGTCGCCGTAGTTCTCCCTCCAGAAAAGGCCATCCATGATGTCGCAGGCTTCGAAGAGCAACGGCAGCATTTGTTTCTCGTTGTCGCTCAAGTGGTCGATCTTGGTCGTCAGGGTGTACTGTGCGTACTTGTCCGACAATTTGGTTTCTTGCTGAGCAGGCTCCTTGGTCTGTTCAGGCTTCTCGTTGTCGCAGGCCGTAGCAACGATGGCTACAGCGGCGATGATTGCTAAGTGTTTGATTTTCATATTTTTTTATTATTAAAGTGTTTTATAATCCAGCCAAGGCAATGCCTTTTGAATCATCTGATTGTACCCATCCATCTCTTTTTCATTAGCTTTAATTTTGAGGCAAAAATAACACATTCCCCAATTCCTTTTCCATAGAACACTCCTTTTTTCAACCAACCACACAAACCCGCAATAATCGTTGACATTGGCCATCTACACGCCTTGCCTTTGGAAGGGGCCGAACCATCGCCTGATTTGCAAGTTCCATTTTGGCCTCGGCGACACTGTGGTTGCCATCCTTTGTTGAGAGCAAGAAACGGAAATCCAGTCCGTTGACTGGCGGAATTGCCGGTGTTTCGTTTCGCCGCATTCCTTCAGTTTCCATTCAGCAGGTGCAGTTCCTCCAAATTTCGGAGAACATCTTCCCGCACATGCGCCTCGGCCTCGCTGTAGGGTCCGTCGCCCAGTTCGGACAACACGCGCTCGTATTCCTCAATCAATTCCGGGCCTTCCTCGCCGTTGGCTTCCATCGTCTTGGCGTTGTTGAAGGCAATCATCCATTCTTTTAGTGCCATAATTCTCGTTTTATACGTTGAAAACTATGGCAAAAGTAGAAAAAAACATTGTAATATAAAGAAAAAACAGCATTTATTCTTCTTTTGGACAAGAATGACGGAATTATTATTATCTTTGCACAAAAATACAAAAACATCGAGTTAGCAGGAAAAAACTACAGATTACACGGATTAAACGAATACCATTTGTATCTTAAATCTTTAAATCTCAAATTAAAAAATCGTAATGGACCAAAAAATCGCCATGAACCCCAATCGTCTGGTGCAGTACCTCCAGAAGCCTGCATCAGAATTCACTCGCGCTGACATTATCCGTTATTGCGAGGAAAATGAAATCGAATTCGTCAATTTCCACTACTGTGGCTGGGACGGCAAGCTGAAGACCCTCAACTTCGTGATCCAAAGCCTCGAGCACCTTGAGAGCATCCTCACCGCCGGCGAGCGCGTGGACGGCTCCAGCCTGTTCCCCTTCATCGAGGCGGGCAAGAGCGACCTTTATGTGGTGCCGAAGTACCGCACGGCTTTCCGTAACCCCTTTACAGAAACGCCCACCTTGGACATTCTCTGCTCCTTCTACAACCGCGACGGCGAGCCGTTTGAAAGCTCGCCCGAGCACATCCTGCACAAGGCGCACGAAGTGTTCAAGAAGACCACGGGTCTGCAAATGGAAACCATGGGCGAGTTGGAATACTACATCATCGCCGATGACGAACAAATCTACGAGGTGCCCGACCAACGCGGCTACCACGAGAGCGCGCCGTTCAACAAGTTCACCGAATACCGCGTGGAGGCCATGCGCCTCATCGCCCAAGCCGGCGGCCTCATCAAGTACGGCCACTCCGAAGTGGGCAACTTCACCCACGACGGCAAGATTTACGAGCAGAACGAAATCGAGTTCCTGCCCACCAACATCGAGGATGCCGCCGACCAACTCGTTGTGGCCAAGTGGATTATGCGCCAATTGGCCTACGAATACGGCGTCACGCTGACCTTCGCCCCGAAGATCACCGTGGGCAAGGCCGGCTCGGGTATGCACGTCCACTGCAAGTTCACGAGAAACGGCAAGAGCGTGATGGTTGAAAAGGGCGAACTGAGCGACTACGGCAAGAAAGCCATTGCCGGCTACATGGTGGCTGGCACCTCGCTGCCTGCCTTCGGCAATCCTAACCCGCTGTCGTTCTTGCGTTTGGTGCCTCATCAGGAAGCCCCGACCTCGCTGTGCTGGTCTTACAGCAACCGCAGTGCCTTGGTGCGCGTGCCGCTCGGCTGGATTAATAATGGCAAGGACATGGCCGCCAACGCCAACCCGCTTGAGAAGAAGTCGAACAAGGACTTCAGCGAGAAGCAGACCTTCGAATGGCGTGCTTCCGACGGCTGCGCCGACATGTACCTGCTGATGGCCGCCCTTTGCGCCGCCGCCCGCCACGGCTTCGAGATGCCCAACGCGCTCGAAATTGCTGAAAAGACTTACGTCGGCCTCGGCGTGAACATACACGACGACAAGAACAAGCAACTGCAGGAGAGCCTCGAGCAACTGCCCGACAGTTGCGTGGCCGCCGCCAAGGAATTGGCCAAGGACCGCGAAATCTACACCTCCAAGGGCGTGTTCTCCGACAACATCGTGGACTACATGATCAAGTACCTCACCAACTTCAACGACGCCAACCTCCGCAAGGAACTCGGCAACGACACGGCCAAGATCATGAAACTGGTGAACGAGAACATCCACGTTGGATGATTCCGTTGCAGCTGCCATGAGGCTTCAACAAGCCTTGCAGACTTGCACACCCCAAAAAAAAAACGCCGCCTCCAACATGAACGGGGCGGCGTTTTTCGTTTGGATGCCGACAGACGGAGGTCATTCGACGACGATTTTCCTTGTCACCACCTTTCCGCCGATGACATGGACGAAATAGAGGCCGGCGGGCAGGTCGCTCATGTCGAGCGTGGCCGTGCCTTTCATGCTGAAGCCGCGCACCTCAACACCTTGGGCATTCCAGATGTGGACACTCACGCTGCCCAGCTCATAGTCGGTCGTGATGGTCATGTTGCCTTTCACGGGGTTGGGCATGATGTCAACCTTGAAGGGTTCTTCGTCAACATCGGGAAGCTCGGGCGTGTCTGTCAAGATGTCGGTATGGTGGCTGTAGGTCACCAGCTTGCCGCTGACGCGCAACACCGGATTGAAGGCATTCTGGCAGTTGATGCAGCCATTTACGCCATTCGTGCAGTCGGGGAAGTTGGGGTGGCACTCGTCGATGTATTCGGGGTCGAACTCATAGAGCAATTCGGCTTGTCCGTCGTTGAGGTAATCGTCGAGACTGAAGTTCCACACCATGCCCATGCTGCCCGGGCACCAGCCGCTGCGCGGATAGGTCCATGTGCCGTTTTGGGGTTGGCAGCCGGCGGGATTGGGGTTGCAGTTTCTCCAAAGATGCTGTGTGTAGGCCGTTGCGCCATTGATCTTGATGTTGTGCGTGGTCTCGTAAAACTCGGCGGCGTTGTCCGTGTTGTATGCACCTTGGTTGGAGTCGCTCCAGTTGTGTCCTGTGGTGACTATTCGCAGGTTGGCCTTTTCCACACAAGGGTCGAACTCGACCGTGCGTGCCTGCAAGGGGCAGCGGTTTTCGTAGTCGCCGAAGCTGAAGGCGCCAAACCACAGTTCCCGCATGTCGATGTAAGGATATTCTGGCGTGCCCTTGGTGTACTCGAAGAGCGCGGTGGGGCAATAGCCGCTTCCCGACCAGCTCTCGAAATACACCTCAAACTCCACCAAGCCTTGCAGCAGCGAAGTGAAGTCGGTTACGTCCAAGTCGTCCTCGCACTCCTTGCCAAACGGGGTGATGTAGCGATAGAGTTCCACCCATTCGCCACGGTAGTTCTTCACGCGGCAATAGCCTGCACGGTCGTAGGAGTCGCAGTTGCCGTTCACGCAGTTGTGGATGTAATGCAAGTTGATGGCGCTGAAAGCGTTGACGTGTGTCGGGAAGGCGTATTCACCATGGTTGGTTTGCACGCTTGGGTTAACCACCAAGTCGCCGTTCATGGCGGTTACCACCATGTCGTCGTAGTCGGTGGTCACCTCGAAGGTGTTGCTCATCGAGGTCGTTTTTCCGCCCGTTTGTGTGATGGTGGCTGTCATGGTGAAGGTGCCTGTGCCGGAAGGTGTCCATGTGGTGTACCAATAGCCGTTGGCGGGATTGTCTGGGTATTCCGTTTCCAGCAAGAGTTCCTGTCCATCGACGGTGCATTTCACTTCCTCGAACTTGATGGCTTCGGCGTGGTCGATGTATGCGCTCAGCACGATCATTACAGGGTTCTCGAAGTTGGGCATATAGACTTTGGTGCCTTCATAAGGCCTGCGGATGGTGATTTCCGGGGCATAGTTTTCGGGGTCGACGACATAGAACGAGCGCGTCACCGTGGGTGCGGCTTGCCATTGGGTGCCGTCGCCGCCTTGGATGGCACGCACTTTCACGAGGCCTTCCTCGCCGGTCAGGGTGAGGATGTTGCCGGCCAGCGTGGCAGGGCCTTCGGCCACTTCAAACACTACGGGAAGCCCGGAGGTAGCCGTGGCCTGAAGGGTTATCGGGTCATTGAACACCAATTGGTCGGGGATTTCGGCGAAGTCGATGAATTGTGCATTGAGGCCTCCCGGGGTGTGGCGGACGGTGAGGTTGTCGAAGCCGCCATAGCCGCTGTTGAGCATGAACACGCCGTTCCATACGGCGGGGTCGAACTTGTCGCCGCTGCCCGGAGTGAGGCCAATTGGCAGGCCTTGACATTCAGGGATAGGCTCAAACTCGGCACCGGGTGCCACGTCGCGCATCACATACAAGGTGACGGCTCCCGCGCCGGCGTTGGCGTCGAGGTCGATGCTGATGCGCCAGCGATACCATTGCTGGTGCGGCTCGAAGGTGAAGGCACTGGCAAACTGGTTGTTGGGCAGCACCACGCCATTCTTGAAGTTGGGGTTGGTTTCGTTGACGCCCGTGGTCAGCATATAGATTCCGCCATCGGGGGCGGTGCTGTTGGCGTTGGGGACGATGGGTTCGTAGTTGCCCAAGATGGGCGGCAGCACCACGCCGTCGCCATCGCCGTCGTAGCCGATGCCGAAGAAGTCGCCCCACCATTCGCGCCACATGTCACACTCGATCTCGATGATGCCTCCAGTCGAGAAGTCGAAACCATATTCGGCGAGGCTGTGGGTGGCGATGTCGCCGAAGCTCGTGCCCGAGCAGACGGAGAACACGGCGATGGTTTCGTCGGGGGCGGTCATGCCACGTGGGCCGAAGTAGCCCGTGTAGAGCGGATTGCCGCCGTTGCCCGCGCTGTGCACACGCGATACCCAGCCCTGCTGGCCGTTGATGTTGGCGTCTTCGTTGTAGTCGTTGAAGTCGAAAGTGACTTCTGTTTGTGCCACGAGACCCAAGGTGAGGGCCGTCAAGGCAAGAAGCAATAATGGTCTTTTCATAACTAATTAAGGATTTGCGGGGCAAAGGTACGCACTTTTGTTGGATTTTGCAACTATTTTGTAATTTTGCCGCCATGAAACGGCGATTAGTCATAGGATTGTTGGCCTTGTTGGCTTTGGCATCGTGCACCACCACCACGCGCGATGCGCGGCGCATGGTGCGTTGTGCCGCGCGCTTGGCCGACACCCTGCCCGACAGCACCTTGAGCCTGATTGACAGCGTGTTGTGCATGGAAGCCTACTTCACCGAGCGCGAGCGGATGGAGGTGGCTATGCTGCAGGGCGAAGTCCTCTTTGGCGACCATGGGCAGGAAATCCCGCCGCTGATGGACGACGAGTTCTTCGACGACAAGCCCTTCTTCAGCATCAGCCCCGAGCTGGAGCGCGCCGCCGACTACTACGCCCGCAAGAAGAAATACGACAAAGCCGCCCATGCCGCGCTCTACAGCGGCTTCGTGCAGCAGCACTACGGCGAGAACAAGATTGCCATGCAGTCGTTCAAGGAAGCGGAGCTTTACGGCGACATGGCAGGCGACAGCCTCACGGTGGCGATGGCGCAAAGCCGGATGGGAAAATTGCTTTATGGAGAGCACTTGTATGACGAAGCCTTGGCTATGTTCCAGTCTGCCGGCAATAAATTTGGCAACCATCTTTCGGGCAAGGCTTTGGTGCTGAACATGGCGGCCGTTTGCCATTTGATGCTCAACGACCTTGAAAGTGCCGAAGACTGCCTGAAGCAAAGCCTTCTGTTGGCAGAGCAAGGCCATATTAATAAGGTGAAATGGAAAGTTTTGAACAACTATGCCGTATTTTACCGTTTGCAAAGAAAATTTGAGGAGGCGATAGGCTGTTTGAGGCAAATGAAAGAAAGCATTCATTCAGATAACGAGTTGTTCATGTTTTATTTGAACATGGGCTACACTTATATGGCAGCCAACGAGCTGGATTCAGCGGCCATGTATGCCAAGAGAATGGAAGGCCTTGTGCCCACAACCGATGTGCGAGATGAATCCAAGGTTTCGGCCTATGAAATGCTAACCAATCTTGCCAAAATGTCGGGCAACGAGTCGTTAGCCTTGCAATACCGCGAAAAACATGAAAAACTGTTGTATGAGGTGATGAAAGAAAAGCAGGAACAGTCCGTATATTACATTCAGAAGCTGTACGACTATGATAATCAGCAAGATATGATGTACAAAAAACTAATACGGGCACAACACATCATTGGAGTCTGCATCTTGCTGCTTTTTGCTATGGCAGCCCTGTTTTTGTATCATTCGGCCAAAAGGAGCAAGAAAGAAGCCGAAATCAACGCCAACCTTTTCCATTTCATGCAGCAGAACGAAATCTGGAAACAGCATTATGAGGAATACCGCGACAAGGATTTCGACAAGTCGCAGACCATATCCAATCTGCTGGAGGCCAAATTCAATGCCATGCTAAAATTGGAGTACCTAGCCCAAAACCCATGCGACAAAAGCTATCTCCGCGAACTGGAAAAAGAGTTTTTCGGCGGCAAAAACCATTGGGAGGCCATGATGGAAGTCTTCGACACGCTGTATCCTAGTTATAGAGCCACATTGAAGGAGAAATATCCCGACATGACAGACATTGAACGGAACGAAATCCTGCTTTCACGGTACAAGCTCACAAGAGCTGAGGAAGCCGCGCTTCTTGGCATCACCACAAGTGTGCTTGATAAGCTGCGAGAAAAAGTGCGGAAAGCACTGAAAAAGGAGAGTGAAAACGCCTAAAACCGTCTGATTTTGTGCCAATTTTCAAAGAAAGCAGCGTTTCGGTTTTGGATTGGAACAAAAATAATTTGGATTTTTAATATTTAATCATCTGATTTTCTTTATTTTACAAAATAAAAAGTTTGGATGGTGGTTTGGATGCTGATTTTTTTACTTTTCTTTGCCGTGCTAAACCTCTAACAGCAAAAAAAGTATTTTTAATTATTGCTGTCCGCTAAACATTTGTGTGGGTAGAAAAAACAGGCTGAACTTTTTGGATAAAGTCCAGCCTTTATCGTTACCTTTGTTTCTGCTAAAA
>ONVP01000122.1 GCA_900321315.1 uncultured Bacteroidales bacterium | reverse complement strand
TAACTCGATTTTAACTCATTTAATTATCGTAATAGATATTGGCATCATAGCCGAATCCATCGAGGTTGTCCGTGAACTGGTGCATCCGAATGATATTGTCCGGGTATTCTTCTTTCAGATAATCCTTGCAGGGATTATCGAACGTGTTGCCGCTGCCGTAGTTTGCCACCCAATAGGGCACATAGTCCGGCAAATCCTCAATGCGGAAAATGGCCCAACCCACCATGACGATGATGAAGGTGATGATGACGCTGGGCACCTTCCCGATGCGTTGGGACCACTTGCCGAGAAACAGTCGCTCGATGACGAGGAAGAAACCATGATAGGCACCCCAAAGGACAAAATTCCAGCTGGCACCGTGCCAAAGACCCGACAAGAGGAATACAATCCAAAGATTGAAGTAAGTGCGACCCTTTCCTTTGCGGTTGCCGCCCAATGGGATGTACAAGTAATTGAGCATAAATGCGTTAAGCGTCTTGTGCCAACGCCGCCAAAACTCGGTGATGGAGGCTGAATTGTATGGGTTGTCGAAGTTTTCGGGGAAGCTGAAACCCATGATGCGTCCCAATCCGATGGCCATGTCGCTGTAGCCCGAGAAGTCGAAATAGAGTTGGAAAGTGTAGGCCATGATGGTAATCCAAGCCGTGCCAGTGTCCATGACGCTCAGGTTGCCGGCAAGCAAGGTATCGACTTGCGCCCCGATAACGTCGGCAATGAGCACCTTTTTGCACAGGCCGATGACAAAGCGGTAGAATCCCTGCAGACACTCCGACCAGCGGTAGTCGCGGCGAGCGATTTGCCGGGCAATGTCGCCATAGCGCACGATGGGGCCAGCGATGAGTTGCGGAAACATGATGATATACAGCATGTAGTCCGTCAGTTTCTTCATCGGCTCATTATTTCCCCGGTAGGTGTCGATGACATAAGTAACCGATTGGAAAGAGAAAAACGAGATGCCGATGGGCAGCAGCACTTTGGTCCAATGGAAGCTGTTGAAACCCAGCATCGACAATAACCCGTTGATGTTCTCCACGAAGAAGTTGGCATACTTGAAATAGGCCAGCAAGCCCAAGCACAGGATGATGGCCAAGGCGCAAAACAGCTTCTTACGGGATGGGATCTTGGCGCGGTGCATGGCCTTCACCAAATAGAAATTGGCTACCGTCGAGGCCAACAGAATCAATATGAAATCAGGCGCACCGTAGGCATAGAACAAGACGGAGAACAGCAGCAGGACGATGTTCCTGAACCGGCACGGCACGATGAAATACACCAACAGGAAAGCCGGCAAGAAATAGAGGAGGAATATGTTGCTGCTGAATACCACGACAATCGCTTTAAAACTGCAAAAATAGGAAAATATTGGTTTGGACGCGGCTTGTTTTTAGAACCTAAAATAAATGAATGGACTGAAACCGCTGGCATTCAATGCCCCAAGACAGAAAACGAAGGCAAAAACGCTCACGACGAAAGCAACAATGTGCTGCCGACGGTTGTATTCGGTGAAATAAACCTTGTTTTGCACGCGCAATCCCAACTTCGACAGCGTGAAGAACGAGAAGAAAGCCGCCACAAGCAAGGTAACATAGAAGTGCGGATTGTCGGCGAAACGGAACGGCGCAAACTCGAAGGCAAACAAACGCTTGATGAAAAGCCACGACAGGTCGATGCGCTCGATGCGGAAGAAGCAGCGCGTCAGCACGATGACCAAGAAAGTGAAAAACACACTCGGAACGCGCCCAATCCGCTCATTGAAGCGTTTCAGAAACAGCTTGTCGGCACAGATGAAGATGCCTTGCAGCGCACCATACACCACAAAACTCCATGCCGCGCCGTGCCACAAGCCGCTGACGAGGAAGCAGAACCACAGGTTGAAATATTTGCGTCCTTCGGTCTTCACGCGACTTCCGCCCAATGGGAAATAAAGGTAGTTCTTGATGAACACGCTGAAGGTTTGGTGCCAACGTCGCCAAAACTCTGAAATCGAGGTGGAAACGTATGGATTGTCGAAGTTTTCGGGGAACTTGAAGCCCATCATGCGGCCAAGGCCGATGGCCATGTCGGAATAACCCGCGAAGTCGAAATAGATTTGGAAGGTAAAGGCAAAGATGGCCAGCCAAGCCGTGGTGCTGTCCAATGCGGCGATTTTGGAGGCAATGTCGGCGAGCTGCGCCGAGGTCAGCATGTCGTAGTTTGACGGCCCAAGAATGGCATCCACCTGAAAACCAATTACATCGGCAACAAGAATTTTCTTGCACAAACCAATGACGAAGCGGTAGAAGCCATGAAGTCGGTCGGTGTAACGCGATTCGCGACTGCGGATTTGGTCGGCAATGTCGCAGTAGCGCACGATAGGGCCGGCAATCAATTGCGGGAACATGACGATGTAGAGCATATAGTCGCTCAACCTTTCCATCGGGACATTCATTTTCCGGTAGGTGTCCAAGGTGTAAGTCACGCTTTGGAACGAGAAGAAAGAAATGCCGATGGGAAGCAGAATCCGTGTCCATTGAATCGGCTCGGTGTCGAGCCAACCCAACACGGCGTTGAGGTTCTGCATGGTGAAATTGCCGTACTTGAAATAGAACAGCAGCCCGATGCTGATGCCTATGCTCAGGCCGCAGAGCAGTTTTTTGAACCCAGGATTCTCACCCCTATCCATCCATCGCACGAGGTAGAAATTGGCGACAAGAGACACGATGAGATGGATGATGAACCCTGGCGCGCCGTAGGCATAAAACAGCAACGAGGCCAGCAGCAAAAACGGGTTGCGCGCCTTCTTCGGCAGGATGAAATAGACGAGGAAGAAAACCGGCATGAAATAAAGGAGGAATATGTTGCTGCTGAAGACCATGGGCTATTTATTGGTTATTGGACTGGGAAAGTCGGCGGGAAGGGGTATTTCGGCCTCGGAGTCGTCGATGAAGCTGCAACCGTGGAGACCGTATTGTTCCCGGATGAGCCATTCGGCGGCATCCTCAATGGTTCTTTCCATGGTTTTGCCTTGGGTTTCTGCGTTCTTCTTGAGGAATTCCATGAATTCGAGGTTGTCGGGGATTTGTCCTGCAAGCTGCCTGACTTCCTCTTGGCAACGGATTGAGAACTGGATTTCGGCGGTTTGGTTCTTGTAGAGAGGCTTGCCATGCATGATGTGCTCGGCCTCGGCGTAGAGCATCATCTTCATCGTGGCACCACGCAAGAAGGCTTGGGCTTCGAGAGCGGCCATCCAAATGCTGTCCTTCTTGATGTCCTTGGCAATCTTGGCGTAAGGGATTTCCTCGTTTCTGATGGTCAGGCTGTCGCCTCGCAGCTGGGGAATGAGCGTAGGTTGCCGTTTGATGGCTTGGGTAGCCCTCCAGTATAAGGCTTCGTCGCGTTCTGAGGGCGACAGCGTGTCGAAGGCTTTCGTCAGGGCCGTGTCGTTGCGAAGCGAGTCGACGATGGGTATGGCGTGGGCTATCATCAGGCTATCGCTAACGGTCAGCGCGACGATGGATTGGTCGGCGAATCCAGATGTGCCTTTACACAGTTGGTTGCCCGTGGCGAACCACACCACATAGTCGAAGTCGAGCAACTTCTCCAGTAGGTTGTAGTTGGCGACGGGTGTGGTTTGGCTAAAGCCTCTGCCGTAGTAGGCCGTGGAGAAGTAGTACCAGAACTCCACCTCGTCGAACATCTCTTCCAAGGGGATGTAATGGGAGATGCGCCAGAAGAACGAGTTGCCGACGAACAAGACTTTAAGCTTGGTCGCCGACGGGGAGGACACGATGCGCACCTCCGCTTCGGGCGCCAAGGCGGTTCGCTTGCGGATGGGCCAAGCAAGGTTGAGGAGTTGTTCAAGGTCGGTTTCGGCATCGATGGCCGACTTGTCGCTTGGGTGCAGCTCTCCAATGCTGATATTGGGTAAGTCCATGCCCTTCAACTCGCCCATATAGCGGAACAGAGAGTCGGCAGCGATGACCGATGAGAAGTTCCAGTGGCCGCCAGTTTGCGGGATAAGCAGATAGGGCACGGAGTCTTTCATTTGCTTGAACCAGCGCGTCATCTCGATGTAGGGGAATCCCGTCTCGTCGAAACAATCTGCGACATAGTCGCAGGCATTGAAGGTAGTTGTGTCACGCTCGACTTCGGGAAGGTATTCGGGATAAAGCTGTCCTTTTTCGGGTGCCATGAAAACCAGCAGTTCCACGCCGTTGTCTTTCAGTATGGTTCGCGCCCAGTTGAGATATTTCACCTCGCGGTCGAGGTTCTGCTTGGCCTCTTCGACGGAGGGCTGCCACCGTAGCAGCTCGGTTCCGTAGTAGTCGCTCACGTGTTGCGGGTAAAAGAGCCAGCCTTGCTTGCCGCCTACCACGTCGTTGGCGTAAGTCTTCCCGTAGAAGTCCCAAAGATACTGGTTGTAAAGCCTAATGATGGGTTCGCGGAAACCGAAATTCCCGCCCACATAGGCCTCGGCCACGCTGGAAAAAACGCCCGATGTGTAGGTCTCGAAATTTAGTTTGGGCTTTTCGACGACGACCGTTTTCCCATTCAGCGGATTGATTTTGAACATATTAAGGTACTGCTGTAGCAAAGGCATGAAAGAAAGCGTTGCCAAAAGCGCAAACAGTACCACATCATATTTCTGTTTCCTTTTCATCGAAACCAAGTCAGATAAAAGCCAAAATAAACGCGCAAAAATAGGAAAAACGGCGTTACATGCACAGCAATTCGTACCTTTGCGCCTATGAAAACGAAAAAGACAGAACTCCTCGCGCCCGCCAAGAACCTTGAGGTGGGCATGGCCGCCATCAACCACGGCGCGGATGCCGTCTATATTGGCGGCCCCGACTTCGGCGCAAGAGAAAAGGCAACCAACACAATCAAAGACATCGAAAAACTTTGCCGTCATGCGGCCTTGTTTGATGCGAAGGTGTACGTCACGCTCAACACGTTGCTGCACGACAACGAGTTGGAACACGCCCGCAAAATGGCCCACGACTGCTGGAACGCTGGTGCCGATGCGCTTATTGTGCAAGACATGAAGCTGCTGCAACTCGACCTGCCGCCCATCCCTATGCATGCCAGCACACAATGCGACAACCTGACCGTTGAGAAGGTGCAACAGCTTGAAAACTTGGGTTTTAGTCAAGTTGTTTTGGGTCGCGAGCTGAGTTTGGAAGAGATTAGGGAAATTCGGGAGAAGACGACGGTGTCCTTGGAGTTTTTCGTGCATGGCTCCTTGTGCGTCAGCCATAGCGGACAGTGCTATCTGAGCCAATACATCGGCAATCGCAGCGCCAACCGGGGTGCCTGCGCCCAACCCTGCCGCTTGCCTTGGGACTTGTTGGACATGAAGGGAAAAGTGCTCATCAAAAACCGCCATCTGCTCTGCCTGAAAGACCTCAACAACAGCGCCCATTTGGAGAAAATGATTGATGCGGGCATCACCAGCTTCAAGATTGAAGGTCGCATGAAAGACGCTGATTATGTGAAGAATGTGACGATGTTCTATCGCCAAAAATTAGACGAAATCCTCGCCCGCCGCCCCGATTTGGAACAAGCCTCGCAAGGTCGGATTTGCAGAGACGTTGCACGCAACGTCTTTACAGCCAATCCCGAAAAATCCTTCAACCGAGGTTTCACCGATTTCTTCATCAACGGTCGCCAGAAAGGAATCGATTCGCCTTTCACGCCCAAGTCGATGGGCGAATACATCGGCGAGGTCGTCTGGTGCAACCCGCTCCGCATGGAAATCGCCACCGACAAGGTTTTGCACAACGGCGATGGGTTGTGTTTCTTAAATCAAGACAAGGAACTGGTGGGCCTTCGTGCCGATGTGGTAACCCTCGGTAGAGACGGTGTGCACACCGTTTCCACAAACAGGCCGCACGGCACACAACGCAGTGCGAAAATCTACCGCAATTACGACATAGAATGGCAAAAACAGGTGGACACCTCGACGGGCAACCGAAAAATCGACATTGATTTGGTGTTGGCGGAAACGGAAACGGGTTACGAAATGATTTCCGCCTGTAGAGACGCGATTCATCGCGTCTCTACGAGGATTGATACTGACAAAATCTCCGCCAGCAACCCCGAAAAGGCCACCGAAAACATCCGAAAAAAAGCCCTGCAATGGGGCGACACATCATTCAACCCCGTCAATCTGGAATTGCAATTCGCTGAGGCGCGCCTCATCCCTGCCTCCGTCATCGGCGAGATGAAACGTGAATTGGTGGCGAAACTGACCGAAGAATTAATTGAAAATCATCGGAATAGCAGACCTTGTAGGGACACATCGAATGTGTCCGCCAACACGACCGAAAACGGACGCATTCAATGCGTCCCTACAGACCCTGATGCCATCCCCGACCGCCTGATGACCTGCCACCATTGCATCCGCTATGCGAATGGAATGTGCAGCAAGGAAACCGGCCAGAAAGC
>ONVP01000013.1 GCA_900321315.1 uncultured Bacteroidales bacterium | reverse complement strand
ATTTGCGCCTGCGTGTAGGAGTTTTGGGCCTCCTGGAAAGCGGCGAGCGTGGCTGCATTGGACTCATAGAGTTGTTTCGTGCGCTCGTAGGTGAGTTTGGCATAATTGAGCTGGCTCTCGGCGGAGGTCAAGCTCGCCCTGGCCCGACTAACGCTCTGATTCAGTGTCAGTTTGTCCAACTCGGCCAACAAATCGCCTTTCTTCACCACGTCATTGAAATCGACGTATATCTTCTCCACTTTTCCGGACACCTGCGTACCCACCTCGACGGTTTCCACCGGCTCGATGGTGCCCGTCGCGGTGACAGTGTTCTCCACGGTGTATTCGGTCACCACATGGGTGCGAACGACCAACTCCTTGTTTGCTGATTTCCTTGCTTTTACAAGCATCATCACCGCGATTTCCGCCACGACAATCCCGAGGATAATCAGCCAGATTTTTGTTTTCTTTTTCATTTATTTGTTATTTCAGGATTTCAGATTTCAGGATTTCAGATTTCAGGATTTCAGGATTTCAGATTCTAAAGTTTCGGATGCAAGCGTTGCGTCCCTACCTCATACCTCAAACCTCCTACCTCACAATTCTATCTGCTTGCCCATGTAAATATCCAAGATTTTGCGTTTCATCACCAAGGAATACTTGTTCTGGATGTAATTATTCAGCGTATTGAGATAGTTGTTTTGTTGTTGAAGCAGTTCCACTGTTGTGATTGTACCGTATTGATACTGAATATTATACGCATTGAAACTCTTGCTGTAGGCATTTTCGCGCACCTGCGACACCTTGTAGGCGTTGTAGGCCGAAACCACATTGCGATAGGCCTGCACAACCATTTGTCGCACAGAAAGTTGCGTCTGCTCATAGTCGAGTTCGGCCTGTTCGAGGGCGATGCGGCTTTTCTTCACGTTGGCCTTGGTTTGGCCGCGGCTGTAGATTGGGATGCTCATGGAGACGCCCACCGATTCGCTCGGCTTGCCGTACCATTGGCTGTTGCCGCCTTGGTCGAAGGAGAACATACCCATGCCCACGTTGGCGTTCGCGCTGACGGAGGGCAAATAGTTGCCCCGTGCCATGTCCACGCTCTTTTGGGCCAATTGGATGTCGTAATCGCCCATGCGCAAGTCTGGCATATACTCCATCGCGAGGCTGATGGCTTCTTCCTCAGTCGGCAGGCTTTCATTCAGATTGTCAAGGTTTTCCGTGTCGGGAGAAACGATTTCAAGGTTGTCCGTCGGTTCCATTGAGAGCAGCACTTTCAGGTCGAGCAGGTTGTTATCTATATTAATGCGCGTATCGACCACGTTGTTCGAGTCGCTGTAATATTGCGCCTCGAGGAGCAGTTTGTCGCTTTCGAGGATGGCGCCCGCCTTGTATCTGGCCTCGCCCTGCTTCAGTTGCTCGCGGCTGGTGTTCAGCACTTCGAGTTGGTAGTTCAGCAGTTCTTGGTTGCCGAGGATGGTCAGGAAACTCTGCAAAATCTGCGTGGCGAGTTGGTTGTCGTAGCGCTCCAGCTGCACCGCGTTGCGTTCCACGTTGAGGCGGTTCTGCTCAATGGTGTTGGTGATGTTGCCGCCTTGGTAAATCGTCACCGAGGAGCCTACGCCCACGTTGCCCGACGTGGACCATCCGTTAGCGTTGTTGTTGAAGTTTTGGCCTACCGAGGCGCTAAGGTTGGGCAGGCGTTGCAGTTTCGACTGCTCGTAGATGGTTTCGAGCGACTCGCCCGTCAGCTCCATCGACTTGCGCTCGTAGCTATTGGCCACGGCGAAGCGCAGGCAGTCTTCCAATGAGAAGCGATAGCTCTTGCTTTCTTGCCCGAAAACGGAGCAAACGAGCAAGAAAAAGAATACCGAAGTCAGTGATTTTTTCATGCTGCAAAGTTATACAAAAAAAACAAATATGAAAAGCGTTTATCCTAAAATCCGTATTTTTGCCGAAAATTTCCCCACATGCAAGACAATTACCAACTCATCACTAAAACCGCCGCCGGACTTGAGGAAGTGCTGGCAAGAGAAATCAAGGCCTTAGGTGCCAAGAACGTGCGCCTCATGCACCGCGCCGTCATCTGCGAAGGCAACAAGGAGCTGATGTACCGCATCAACTATGAAGTGCGTACCGCCCTCAAGGTGCTGAAACCATTCAAGACCTTCTTCGCCAAGAACGAGGACGACCTATATAAAAAGGTACAGGAAATCAACTGGATGGAACTCATCCGCACCGACCAAACCTTCTGCATCGACACCGTTGCCACAGGTCGCTTCTTCACACATTCGCAATACGCCGGTCTGAAGATGAAAGATGCCATCGTCGACCAGTTCCGGGAGGTGTATGGCATCCGGCCGAGCATCAACACCTTGAATCCCGACCTTCGCATCAACCTGCACATCCGCGAGGACAAGGTGACCCTCCTCTTCGACAGCTCCAACGAGAGCCTGCACCATCGCGGCTACCGAAAGCAGGTCGATAAGGCCCCGATGAACGAGGTGCTGGCAGCAGGCCTCATCCAACTCTCGGGCTGGCAGGCCGACTGCAACTTCATCGACTGCATGTGCGGCTCGGGCACCCTGCCCATCGAGGCGGCCATGTTCGCGATGAAGATTCCGCCAGGCTACTACCGCAAGCAGTGGGGTTTCATGAAATGGGACGACTACGACGCCGAGCTATGGGAACGCATCCGCAAAGAAGCTGATGCCAAAATCTGCGACTTCGACCACGAAATCTGGGCCTCCGACCGCTCGCCCAAGGCCGTCGCCATCGCCGAAGGCAACGTCAAATACGCCCACTTGCAGCACGACATCCATGTGATGAAGAAAGACATGCACGACCTCACCCCGCCCGGAGGCGGCGGCATCATGATCATCAACCCGCCCTACGGCGACCGTTAGGAGGAAGACGACATCGACCAACTTTACGAGGAAATCGGGCGCACGCTGAAGCACAACTTCCAAGGCTTCAAGTGCTGGCTCATCACCGACGATGCCGTGGCCTTGCGCCACGTCGGCCTGAAGCCCTCCGCCAAAATCCCGATTTGGAACGGACCCTTGGAATGCCGTTTTGTCTGTTTTGATATTTTTGAAGGGTCATTGAAGGACAAGAAAGCTCGGGAGGCAGCGGAAAACCATCAAGGATGATAGTTGTTTTTGGCTATCGAGGCTGATTTTCGAGGTTTTATAGCCAAAAATAAATCAGAACAGGTCGTTCAAAGTTACCTCTTGTTGCACATAATTGATTGAATACTTGTTCTTTGCAATTCCGTTAGTTGTGACCATAGCAAAAAACAATGTCTTCCGATTGAAATGCTGCTGCACTGCGCTCAACCGCTTCTCGATTTTGTCCCATTCCGACTTCGTGATGGTATATGGCCGCTCAGAAAACTTCATCTCGCACACCGTCACGGCACGGTCGGCGCGGTCGATGACCATATCCACTTGCGCTTGACTTGAATAATAAGAAAAGGTGTTAGTCAAAATGCCAGAAATGCCCAATTTGTGTTTAATCTGTTGAATATGAGCGAAACACAGCCGTTCAAAGGCCAAGCCGCGCCATGTGGTACAGGTGCTAGTTGGCAATAGGTGCATCCAAGTTTCTTGGTCAGAATACTGGCCGTTTTTCAAGAATTGAAAATAAAACAAGGTAAAGCAATCTGACAACTGATAAGTGTACGGCACCTCGCCGATGGTCTTAAATTTCCTGACGAAGCCGCATTGCTCAAGGGCGACCAACTTCCGCGTCAAGCCACCACCGTTGCTCAGTTTGGTGCCTTTGCAGATTTCGTCGCGCGTAAAACCTGACTTCTTTTTAGAAAGGGCCTCAACGATGCGCACATAATCCTCTGATTTAGAGAAAAGTGAATTATAAAGGTTGTCGAACTCATCGGCCAAGAGCGCCGATTCGGAGAAAAACAGCCGGTCGATGTTTTGCGCCAAGCTGCGGTTTTTGTCCAACAGATGCAAATAATAAGGTATGCCGCCGAGAATCATGTAGCACTCGGCAATGCTCAGGTTATCCCACTTGAATTTCTGGCTTTCAAAGTATTCCTTGGTTTCTGAAAGGGTAAAAGGCAGCAGTTTCATCTTGCAAGTCAGGCGGTTGTGCAAACCACCGTGATTGTTGATGACCTTGTTCACCATCCACGAGGCTGCCGAACCGCACACCACGAGAACGATGTCTTTCCGTGCCGAGGCCCATTCGTTCCAAAACAATTCCAAAGCCTTCAAAAACTCGGATTTCTGCGTGTCCATCCACGGCAATTCATCCAAAAAGATGACTTTCCGCTTCTGTTTAGATTTTTCAACCAATGCTTCAAGCCGTTCGAAAGCCACAAACCAATCTTGCGGTATGGTTTGTTCGTCTGACGAACCGTAACGGATAAGTCGATTATGGAAGTGCGCCAACTGTTCCTTCCTATTGCCACGCGCCACACCTGTCGCATAAAAAACAAAATCATCGTGGAAGAACTCCCTGACCAGGAAAGTCTTGCCCACCCTGCGGCGGCCATAGACCACTACAAACTCCGAACTCGATGAATCATAGATTCTTTGCAGTTCGTTAATCTCTTCTTTTCTGCCTACTATTTGCATTGCTTTGAAATTATTTCTGGCTGCAAAGGTAGGATTTTTTCTTTATATAGCCAAAAATGAAATTTATTTTTGGCTATTTGAGTGTATTTTTATGGCCTGATAGCCAAAAATAAAGTTATAATCCGCGCAAAGTCGAGTTTTTTCGGCGTTCGCGCGGATTATAATTTGTCTTCTGTAAAACAATTATCAAAACTGAAATGCTATATCGGACATTTGTTCTTTTAAAAACAATGCGATAGTACCCCAATCGTCATTATTGACCCTGCCTGATGGATGAGGTATTCCTATCGTCTTAATACCATTCCAAATTCCTGTTTTCACTCTGTGTTTGCTTACCAATGAAGGATTGTCCTTTCGTGAAGGATAAAACTCTTGGATTTGTTTAAATGAGAACTCAGAGTCCAACATGTCAAAGCATTTTGAAACCGAGAAGCAAACGATACATTCTGGTTTAAAAACACAGTGAATCACCTCGTTTGTCAGTGCCAAACAACTACTGACACATTTTTTCTCCACGGGTTTCAATTGGGCTATAGTTTTTGAACCGAAATACACGGCATTCATAAAGATGAAGTTTCCGTCTTTCATAGGAGTATTATAATGTGCACCTTTATCCATTGCATCATATAATTTCTTCCAAATCCGCCATTGGTATGTGTAACGCCTTTCATCGTAAAAGCCCCCCTTGACATTGCCTTTATAAAATCTCTCCTTATCAATGCCACAATACCCAAAATCCTCATCGGCATTGTAACCAAGAAAAAGGACTTTCGGGTTGTCATCCAATTCGGGACGAGATTGCATAACACTACAGCATCTTCCACCTTCACCCAAATAAGGTGCAGTCGATTCAAGAAAATTTATGGTTTTTGCGACCCAATTTTCGTATTGCTGTCCTTTGAATGTATTATTTGCACAAAACGATGTCATAGTACGATGTTGTAATGCCTCCGCCGTTTACTCCATATTTTGCCGTAAACGCATCATTGATTTCTTTTTGAGTGGGTTTAGCGTTTGTGTTATTTTTCACGATTTCTACACTTGCTCCTTGTGGCAGTTTTCCAATTTTCCTTTTTACCGTAACTTTCCATAAATATGCTGACATAATCAATTTGCCAAGTTATATCCCATTAGGCTCCTCGGTTTTTTTAATCATTTTTCAGCGCAAAGTTACACCATAATCCCCTTACCTCCAACATTTTCCCCTGCCCAATTCAGGCACAAAACCCCGCCAATTTGGGCATCTACAGCAAATCGGAATACAATTGGAAGAAATCGAAACCAAGGGCTTTGGAGATTTGCCAAAGCTGGCAGGTGTCGATGTAGCGCTTTTGGAAAATCTTGCTGATGGTGCGCGGATTGCACGACAATTGCTGCGCCAACCAAGTATTGCTGCGCCCCTGCCGCTTCAGTTCGGCCCTTATCGCTTCTCCTATGTGAGGAAGTTCGTTCATTCCGATTGCCCTTTGCCGAGCCTTGCCCTCAAAAAGCAACCATAAAGAAAGCGTGGAAACTTTTTGCATTACCTTCCGCTGTGGATTTCTGGACTACCAAATATGTAGATAAATGCGAAGCGTCCACGCCATTGGCGCGAACTTAATGCACTCATTCTCACATATTGAAAGTGTCCAGTTTTCAGCGGAGAGAATAAGAGCGTAAAGTTCAATATATTTAACTATTTAATTATCAGCTATTTTCTCTTTTATCAAATCTAATTCTACAATCTGTTTCCAATGCTTATATCGGCACACCATATTCATAAATGGTGTCGCTTGGCAAATCAATACGTTCGTTCCAAGTGATGCAGGTGCGGCTGGTATCCAATTGAGCCATCGGCCAAAGACCAATTTCAGTAGTCAAGTTTTTAAAGTCATCAATGGTATCAATGTCGTCTTTCACATCATAACACACACGAAAGCCGTCATCGAAAGTCACCAATAACTTCCAATCATCGTTTATCTCAAATTGTTTGATTCTCGGTATCATAACGATGACTTTTTTCAAGGCAAAAATAAAGAAAAAATCATTATCCTACCTTTTATTGAACAAATTCATCGTCCTATCCACCCCCTGCGTGACGAAACTCTTGATGATTTCGACGGCCTCGTCAGCTTTTTGGTCGACGATAGGCTCTTCGGAGGGTTTCCATTTTCCCAAGACGAAATCGATTTGGCGGCCGCGCGGGAAATCGTCGCCGAGGCCGAAACGCAGGCGACAGAACACGTTGGTGCCGAGTTTTTCGATGATGTCAGTCAGGCCGTTGTGGCCGCCGTCGGCACCTTGTTTGCGGAGGCGCAATGTGCCCAAAGGCAAAGCAATATCGTCATTGACGACCAGCAGATTCTCTATCGGAATCTTCTCATAACCAAGCCAGTACTTCACCGCCTTGCCACTGAGGTTCATATAGGTGGTGGGCTTGATGACCACCAAGGTCTTGCCCTTGAATTTCATCTCCGCGACCTGCGCGAGGCGGCTCGTGGTGAACGATGCTTCCAAGTCTTTCGCCAAGCGGTCGGCAATCTTGAAGCCGATGTTGTGGCGCGTTTCGTCATACTCCGCGCCGATGTTTCCCAAACAGGCAATCAGGTATTTCATTTCGTCAGGTTCGATTTGTTTCCGTTTGCGGAAAAGCCGCACAAAGATACTATTAATTAATGACATGATGGATTAGGTTCGGCTGCCACGGTGTGACAAGCCATGAAACTATGGACGCAAGCGTTGCATCTCAAAAACTGCAAACTCTTAACTATCAACTACAAACTAAAAAAGAGCCGCCCGAAGTGACGGCTCTTTTCATATACCTTAAAAACAGGTTACTCTGCGGCTTCGTCTTCGTCAGTGCTGATGGAAGCACCACGAGCCATATTGACGGCGAATATGACGGTGTAGTCGGGGGTGATAGGCGTAACATTCTCGATGCTAAGGTCTTTCACCTTGATGGCTTCGTTGATGTTCACGCCGCTGATGTTGATGTTGATGTAGTCGGGCAGGTCTTTGATGAGGCCGCAAACCTTCACTTTCTTGATGCCGATTTTCGGCTTGCCACCACGCATCACACCGGCTGCGGAGCCTTGGAGGGCGATGGGCAAAACAACGGTGATGGGCTTGTCCTCCGTCACAACGAGAAAGTCGGCATGCAAAACCTTGTCAGTAACAGGATGATACTGGACATCTTGCAGAATGGTTTTGTAAACTTTTCCGTTGATGTCGAAATCAATGATGTAAGTTTCGGGCGTGAAGAGAATCTTCTTGAAACTCTTCTCGGAGGTGGCGAAATGCACCTGATCGATACCAGCGCCATACATCACGCAAGGAACCATTTCGGCCTTGCGAAGGGCTTTAGTATCCTTTTTCCCTACGTTCTCGCGAAGAGAACCGCTCAATGATACTGTTTTCATTTGTTTAATTGTTTGGTTGTTAATTATTTAATTGGTTATTATGTTGGGCGAACACATAGGTCCGCCCCAGCATTCATTTGAATAACGAACTGATGGATTCGTAGGACTCCACGCGGCGGATGACCTCAGCAAAGAGGTTCGCGGTGCTGACCACCTTGATTTTCTTGGAGGCATGTACGGGCAAAGGTATGGAGTCGGTGACCACCACTTCCTCGAACACCGAGTTGTCCAAACGTTCCATGGCCGGACCGCTACACACGGCGTGGGTGGCGAAGGCCCTGACGCTCTTCGCGCCGTTGTCCATCAGCACTTGACCAGCCTTGACAATGGTTCCGGCAGTGTCAATGATGTCGTCGATGAGGATGACGTTCTTGTCTTTCACATCACCGATGAGGGTCATGCTGTCCACCACGTTGGCGCGCGAGCGTTGCTTGTGGCAGATGACGAAATCGCAGCCGAGGCGCTTGGCATAAGCCGAAGCACGTTTCGAGCCGCCAATGTCAGGAGCAGCAATCATCAAATCCTCGATCTGCATCTTTTCCATGTGGTCGATGAACAGCGATGAGGCATAAAGTGCATCGACCGGAATGTCGAAAAAGCCTTGGATTTGGTCGGCATGAAGGTCGAGGGTGATGATGCGGTTCACGCCGGCAGCCACCAGCAGGTTGGCGACCAATTTTGAACCGATGCTCACGCGGGGCTGGTCCTTGCGGTCTTGCCTTGCCCATCCGAAATACGGAATCACGGCGATAATCTTGTGTGCCGAGGCGCGCTTGGCCGCGTCAATCATCAGCAAAAGTTCCATCAAGTTGTCGGTGGGCGGCACAATGGACTGCACGATAAACACGTGGCGGCCGCGTATGCTTTCCTCGAAGCAAGGTTGGAACTCTCGGTCGGAAAACTCTACAACCGACGATTTTCCCAGAGGCGCTCCGTAGGCTTCGGCGATTCTCGCGCCCAAATCCGCGGTGGCCCTTCCAGCAAAAACGGAAACAAATCTATCTGACATTGGAAATGGTGTTGTTTTGAGGCTGCAAAATTAGGGATTTTATCGTTTGGGGAAACAAAAAAAAGAAATTTTTCAAAATTGCTTGCAGGGAAAGAAATTTTCCGTACTTTTGCAGCCGCGTTTGACGCAAAGAAACCACCAGCCGAAGTGGCGGAATTGGTAGACGCGTCGGTCTCAAAAACCGATGAGGTAACACTCGTGCCGGTTCGATCCCGGCCTTCGGTACCAGAAAAGCCCTCCTCGCCGAGGGCTTTTGTTTTGCAGCAAAACCAATCATCATGGAAGAAAAACAGATACTTTTGGGAATGAGCCCCGCCGAAATTCAGGAGGTGGTCGCGAAAATGGAACTGCCCAAGTTTACGGGCAAGCAGCTTGTGGACTGGATCTATAACAAGCGTTGCGCTTCGTTTGATGACATGACCAACTTAAGCAAGAGCACAAGGAGTTTGCTCTCAGAGAATTACGAGGTCGGGCTGACGGCTCCGCTGAAGGAACAGCTCTCGAAAGACGGCACGAAGAAATACCTCTTCCCTGCCGGCGAGCACTTCGTTGAGGCGGCCTACATCCCCGACCGCGAACGCGCCACGCTGTGCGTCAGCACGCAGGTGGGCTGCCAGATGGATTGCCTCTTTTGTGCCACGGGCAAACAAGGTTTCCAGAAAAACCTTTCCGTGGCCGAAATCGTGAACCAAATCCTCAGCTTGCCCGAGTTCGACACCTTGACCAACATCGTCTTCATGGGCATGGGCGAGCCTTTGGCCAACTACGACAACCTCATGCGCTCGTTAGACATTCTCACGCAAGAATGGGCCTTGGGCTGGAGTCCGACGCGCATCACCGTTTCCACTTGCGGCTTGATACCCAACCTGAAACGTTTCATGGAAGAGTCGAAATGCAACCTCGCCATTTCGATGCACAGCCCCTTCCACGACGAGCGCCTCAAGCTGATGCCCGTCGAAAAGAGCTATCCCATCAAGGAGGTTATCCACGCGGTGAAGCAGCACGACTGGCACGGACAGCGCCGCCTCTCGTTCGAGTACATTGTATTTAAGGACCTGAACCACAGCAAGGAACACGTCAAGGAACTGGCGCGGCTGTTGGGCAGCACACGATGCCGCATTAATTTAATAAGGTATCACGCCGTGCCGAACATCCCGCTGAAGAGTCCCGACATGGGCACAATGACCTGGTTCCGCGACGCGCTGAACGACAAGGGCATCATCGCCACCATACGCGCCTCGCGCGGACAAGACATTGACGCGGCCTGTGGGTTGCTTTCGACGAAAGAAATGTTATAGGTTTATCCAAATTTTCCTAAATTTGCAACCGCAAAAACCGTGCACATTTACAGCAATTATCTAAATCACAATAACTTAAATCTTACTCAATGAAAAAAGTATTAGCAATCATCGCGATGGCCATCATGGTTTCGGTGGGTCGCGTGTATGCCGATGAAGGCATGTGGCTCCCGATGTTCGTCGAGCGCCTGAACTATGTTGACATGCAGAAGATGGGGCTGCAACTGACCCCTGAAGAGCTTTACAGCATCAACCACAGCAGTCTGAAAGACGCCATCGTGGGCTTGGGCGACGACGCCATGCCGCGCGGCTTCTTCTGCACCGGCGAAATCGTCAGCAAGCACGGTTTGATGTTCACCAACCACCACTGCGGCTACGGTGCCATCCAAAAGCTCAGCTCCGTGGAGCACGACTACCTGAAGGACGGCTTCTGGGCCAAGAACTTCAGCGAGGAACTGCCCGCTCCCGACATGACCGCCAGCTTCCTCATCCGCATGGAAGATGTCACCAAGGACATCCTCGGTGTGGTGACCGACGACATGGACTATCAAGACCAACAAGCTGCCATCCGTAAGAAAATCAAGGAGTTGGAAACGGCCGCTTCGGAAGATGGCAAGTACAATCCCGTCATCAAAGGTTTCTTTGAGGGCAACGAGTACTACATGTTTGTCTATCAAGTGTTCCCCGATGTGCGTCTTGTGGGCGTGGCCAACTCGTCCATCGGCAAGTTCGGCGGCGACACCGACAACTGGATGTGGCCCCGCCACACTGGCGACTTCTCGATTTTCCGCGTCTATGCCGACAAGGACGGCAACCCCGCCGCCTACAGCAAGGACAACGTACCCATGACTCCCAAGCACTACCTGCCCATCAGCCTCGACGGCGTGCAGAAGGACGACTTCACCATGATCTGGGGCTTCCCGGGCACCACCGAGCGCTACATGTCGAGCTACGGCATCGACTACAACGTGGACACCTTCTATCCCACCATCATCGACATCTTCGGCAAGCAACTCGAAGTGATGGATGAATTCATGCAGGCCGACGACCGCATCAACCTGATGTATGCCGACAACCACGCCAGCTTGGCCAACACCTGGAAAAACTTCATCGGCCAGTGCCAGATGCTCCGCAAGAACAAGGTCAGCGAGGCCAAGGTCGCTTTGGAGAAGGACTTCACCAACTGGGTGAACAAGAACAACAAGACCGAATACAAACAAGCCCTCCCGAACCTGAAAGAAGCCCACAAGACCATGGGGCAAATTGCCAAGTACATCTATTATCCCAACTTCGTGGCCCAAGCCGGTCCCGCTGGCATCGCCGCACAGTTTGGCTCCTACTACCAAGCCTATCAAGACAAGGACAAGGACGCCCAAGAAATGTCGTTGGCCATGCTGAAGGAACTGCCCGTCGAGAGCTTCTTCGAGGAAACCGACCCGCAGGTGGAAAAGAAGACCTTCGCCGAGATGCTGAAGACCTACAAGAACGCCTTCAAGGGCGAGAGCCTGCCTGAGATTTACAACATCATCGACAAGAAGTTCAAGGGCGACATCGACGCTTTCGCCGAGGATGTTTACACCAACTCCATCTTCGCCACGCCCGAAAGCATCAAGGCCTTCCTGAACAACCCCAACCCGAAGAAAATCGGCAAGGACTACGCCTACATCATGAACCCATCGATGATGGACGTCATTATGGAGCACATGGGTGACTACCGCCAAGCCATGGTTGCCATCAGCGAGAACGACCACGTTTTTGTGAAAGGTCTGCGCGAGTATTACGCCGCCACCCAGCCCGAGAAGAGCCTCTATCCCGATGCCAACTCGACTTTGCGCATGAGCTACGGCTCGGTGCAAGACTACATGCCCGCCGATGCTGTGCATTACGACTACATCTGCACCGCCAACGGCATCCTCGAGAAGTACGTCCCTGGCGACTACGAGTTTGACGCTCCCAAGCGCCTCATCGACCTCATCGAGAAGAAGGACTTCGGCGCCTACGCCGACGACAACGGCGAACTCGTCGTGTGCTTCCTTTCGACCAACGACATCACCGGCGGCAACTCCGGCAGCCCCATCATGAACGGCAAGGGCGAACTCATCGGCCTCGCCTTCGACGGCAACTGGGAAGCCATGAGCGGCGACGTGAACTTTGAGCCTCGCCTGCAACGCACCATCAACGTGGATGCCCGCTACGTGCTCTTCATCATCGACAAGTACGCCGGTGCCACCAATCTCATCGACGAACTCGACATCCGCAAGAGCGAACCTCAGCCGCTGCGCGTGGAAGAAGAGGAATAATCGAATATCATTAATTAATGCAAAAAATCGGCCGTTTGAATCCAAACGGCCGATTTTTTTTATTTTTGCGGCGGAATATGAAAAAACACCTGTTCGCCATATTGCTATGCATAGCCTCGCTGTCGGCGGCGGCGCAAGACTGGAAAGTGCTCTTTTCGGCCAGCGGCGGCTTTTATGAGGATGTTTTTGTATTGGAGTTGTTCAGCACCTATCCTCAAGGTCATATTCGCTACACGGTGAACGGCAACAGGCCCACGGCGCAATCGGAACTCTACACCGAACCTTTGGTTTTGGACGCGAGCCTGCACTCGAAATCAGGCATTTACACCATCGTAAACACCATCCCGTCGCAGTTCTATCTCCCCGACAGCATCCAGCATTGCATCGTCATCCGTGCCGCTGTGTTCGACGACCGCGACAGTTGCATAAGCACCGTAACGACCCAAAGCTACTTCATCCGCGCCTTGGGCTGCGACACACACGGGCTGCCTGTGGTTTCGATATGCGCCGACTCGTTGGATTTGTTTGATTATGAGACGGGCATCTTTGTGCCAGGTATCCATTACAATCCGTTAGACCCCAATTGGACAGGTAATTATTATGAAGAAGGACGGGATTGGGAAAGACCGATAAATGTCGAGTTCTATGAACAGGACAACACGGGTATCAACCAACAGGCCGGACTGCGGACGCATGGAGGTAATGGACGCCGCTTTCAGCAGAAATGCGTGAAGATCTATGCTCGCGAGGAATATGGCAAGAAACGATTCAAGCATAAATTCTTTGAGACGACACCTCAGAGCAACTTCAAGCATCTGATATTCAAACCTTTTGCTTCTTCATGGGATCAATCGGGGGTGAACGACCATGTCTGCAACCAAATCGCATCACAGTTGGATTTGGAGACTTTGGCTTCAAGGCCTGTTGTGCTGTTTCTCAATGGGGAGTACTGGGGCGTTTATTTCATTCATGAGAGGCCGGACGAACGCTATTTGGAAGACCATTTTGGCGTTGACATTGAGCATGTCAACATTATTAATGCATGGAATCCTTTTGTGGCGTGCGGCACCGACCATAACTTTCGGGAGCTTTTCCATTGGTTTGAGGATGCCGACTTGAGCACCCCAGAGGCATATGACTACGCAAAAACGAAGATAGACATTGACAACTTCATCGATTATCAGATATTCGAGTTGTTTTCGGAGAATGCGGATTGGCCTGCCAATAATATGAGATGTTGGCAGTTGGATGACGGCAAGTGGCGGTGGATTTTTTTCGATGGTGACGCTTGCTTGCGCTGGATGACCTTTTCTGCCTTTGACAATGCCGTGTGTGAAGGAAACAGCATATGGCCGTCCAACTGGAGTGCAACATTGTTTTTTAGGCGGTTGATGGAAAATCAGGAGTTCAAGACCCAATTCGATGTCCGTTTTCATAAATTGTTGAATACCGCTTTCGATTACAGCGTTACGGGTCCCATCCTTGAGAATGCCAAAACAACATTGGAATCCGAGGTTCCATTCCAATCCGATCGTTTTGGATTTCCTCGTAGTGTCGAGGAGTGGAATATCGATATGGCACAAAACGACTGGTTTTTGTTAAATAGGGCTGAACTCATATTGGAATCGTTGGAAAGATTGGTTTATGACTTGCCCAAAAAACCTTTGGAGGCACTCCAGTGCTATCCCAACCCGACCTCGGGCGAGATACACCTCAGTTTCGATTCCGAAAGCTTTGGTGCGACGGAGATAGATGTCTACGATATGTTAGGCAATAAGGTCTTTGACGCGACTGTTTCATATATTGCAGGCATCACGGAAATCACTATCAATCCCAATTTGTCACCAGGGGTGTATGTTCTCAGAATAGACGAACTGACGCAAAGAATTGTCAGATATTAGGATTTTGTCTATTTTTGTCCTCTTGTAACATTAAAACGATGAAAAAAAACAACAGAAAATATTGGTGGTTCCTCCTTTTGTTGGGTCTTATCTTGTTGAAGACGAATTATTTCCGTCCGATGACGAACTTCGGGCGCAGCAAGACGGTCACTCTAGACATGGACTTGGACAACGCTGTGCTTGATGGCATCACCTTGCCTTCAGTGAACCAAACCAAAGACGGTTCGGGCTTGTTCAGTTTCCGTTTTTTCACTTTGGGGAAACGTTACAAATATTACAAGATTTACTACCAGAACGAAAGCTACAAGTTTCCAGACACTTCGGCTTTGGCTAACGAGAACTTCTACGGCAGCTGGGAGGACGTGAGCATCGGATTCAAGCCCATCGAGCACCATCGCACCCGCGACGCTTTCCGCATCGTGGGCAACCCGCGCGACGAAAAGCAATACTATGGTGCCGATATCAGCCAGAACAGTTTCAGCCAAGAGCATATCCAACAGGTTATCAACGCCATACACAACGTGCTAGAATGGTACCAATCCATTGTGGAGAAAGCCGAAAAGAACGGTTGCAGCATCAACGAGCAACTCTACAAAGATGCTTTGTGGGTCATCAGCGACAGCAAAAACAACGGCGAGGTGAACCACCGCTGGAAACGCAACCCGCGTGTGGGTGAATACAGCTTCCTCTTGGTGCTTTGCGACGAAAAAGGGTTGAGCGAAATCCCTGATTATGTGCAATATATCGGACGAACCGATGAAAGCGGCCGGTTCGTGAACCCATATGGCTGGTTTGAGCAGCACAAGTCCAGGCACATCAAGGTCATCCGCTCGAAGCGGAAGCTGAAGACGCGAGCCGTCATCGCCGTGGACAAGGGCGTGTTTATCGACGAGTCGAAGGTGAACAATGTTGGTTACCAGCTCGACGGTACAAGTTGCCATTGTGGCACTGATGACTCGCTTTATCGCCATGCACTATACGAACAGTTTTTCAGTGCGGTCAGCCGACAATACACTTTGCGCAACATTCCCGTCATTCAAGATGTTGTGGGCGAAAACCCTTATACCCGTGCCGATTACGAAGCCAACCGCAACCGTTTCGACAGCACTGAATTGCAGATGAACTGGCCCGTGACGAGCGAAACGCCTTGCCAAACCGTGCGCCTCGCCGATGATGGCAGTTACATCTCCCTCATCAATCCGGGCAACGACGATTTGAGCAAACTCCGCAAGGAATCGACGGGCATACGCACCCGCGTGGGCTTCACCTATGGCAAGTTTCGTGGCAAAATCAAGTTCCCCGTGATGCTTAACGAAGAGAACATCTGGAATGGCTTGACCTACGCTTTCTGGCTGATTTACAGCGACAACCATGCTTGGAACAACCGTCGCCACGACGAGGCCGAGGGCGGTTATGTCGACAAGAACGACGACTCGGAAAACCCAGTGCGCCATCCCGACTACCATTACTCCGAAATCGACATCGAAATTGTAAAAGCATCGCGCTTTTGGCCGAAAGATTACTATGGCAAACGCGCCGACAATGTCTGCGTGGTGCAAGACGAAACCCTGAACGACGACGTGATGTATTGCTGCACCAACTGGGACCTGGCTGTGCCTTCGCCGAAGTATTTCTCATGGGGCATTGACAGCATCCCTTATGGCAAGGAGCATAAGTTTGAAACCCTGCGCTGGTACAAGCTCTACAAGGCTCTCACCGAGCGTGTCCCGATGAGCAACAAGGCATTCAAGGAGCCGTGGTACTATTACGAAATAGAGTGGCGGCCCACGGAAATCATCTGGCGACTTGGTCCCGACCCGAAGCGCATGCGGGTGATGGGCTATATGAATAGCGAATACACGTCGATTCCGAACAACCAAATGAAGGCCATCGTTACGCAAGAATACCATTATTCGGAGTGGTGGCCGCCCATTGTCTGGGAACAAGGGTTGATTCCTTATAATAAGAGCGACATTGAGGGAAGGGTGTATGAGATAGTTGTGGAGTAATTAGAACAGCTCGCCGTTGCGCAGGCGCTCGTTGACCACCCAAACCGCGTCTTCGTACAATACGGTTTCAAACTCCTTCCCGTTCTCCTTGGCCTTGTTCTCCAAAAACAGGGTTTGCTCAGGATTGTTGCGCCATTGGTTGACGAGCTTCTCCACCTCGTATTGGATGATGGAGACCGAATCCACTTGGATTTCTTGTTTTAGCAACGGCCGCCCAAGCAAAACGTTCTCGACCTCTTCGTTTAGTAGATCGTCGAAAGGCCGCCCAGCTCTGGTTGCAGCAACTTGCAATGCCGTTTTCCACATCTTGTCGTTGGCGATGGCATTGGCCTGTCGTGCCAAAGCGATGGCTTGCGTGTTGCGAATGGTTGGCATGGCCTCACCGCGTAAGCCAGGAATCAGCTCGGGATTGTCTCTCAGCACCTTGATGGCGTATGCCCTAAGAGTGTCTTCCCGATATTCGGATTGTTGGAACTGGTAATGATATGCCACAAAGGCACTGTCGTGCCTCAAGCTGTCCATCACCCACGGGATTTGGGCATCAAAGAGGCTGTCGCTGACACAAAGGCGCAACAGGGCATCTTCTACAAAACCATAAGAAGCCCGGCTCCATTGGTAGCCCGAGGAATACCAAACCACATAATCTGCATTCAAGATGGAGCGCAGCCTGTCGATTTCGGTGATGGGATACTTCTCTTTCTCGAAACCCACGAAAGCCGACTTGTTGTAGAACCAAATCTCCACATCTTCAAGGATTTCCTTCCATGGCATGTAAGTCTCCAAATCCCAAATGAAGGAATCACCGACGAACAGCACCTTGGGCTTGCGACAACCTTTGCCGCAGTCAACGGTGATGTCGGCGCGGTATTTCGGCGAGTCGTTGCCAATGGGGAAGATGAGGTTGAGGGTCTTTTCGTCGTTTTCGGGATACATCGTGTCAAGCTTTATCAGCCCGTTGACGCGGATGTCGGGAATGCCGAAATTGTTGAGGCTGTCCATGTAGCAGAAAAGGCTGTCGTAGCCATAGACCGCCGAATAGCGCCAGTGTGTGTCTCTTTTCGGAAACAGCGAGAACGAGGCAGTGTCCTTCATGGCTTGGTACCATTTCGTCATCTCCACGTGAGGGAAGCCGATAGCGGTCATCAGCGAGTCGTAATAAGCGGCAGTATGAATGGCATCAGGTGTTGGCGGCTCGTGGTAAGGAAGGTATTCGGGATAGACCTCGGCCTTGTCGGGAGCCATAAAGCACAAGAACTCAATGTCGTAGTCTTTCAAGACATAGCGAAGCTTGTTCATCATCCTGACATTCTGCTGCGCCCATTCTCTTGCGCGGTCGTAAGTCTTGTAAAAATGAAGCGGTTCGATGCCGTAATACTCGCGGAAAGCCTCAGTATAAAACAGGTAGCCATTTTTACCGGGAACAATGAAATGGCAGTATGTCTTGTTGAAGCAACTGTATGAATATTGGTTGTAGAGCCTGATGGCCCATTCGCGGAAACCGAAGTTTTCCTTGCTGTATTGTTCCAAGTCGCGCTGCAAATGTCCCGAGGTATAGTTCTCCATAGTGAAGGCGGGAAATTCGGTCACGAAACTCTCTCCTGCCAAGGGCGTCAGCTTGAAAGGATGCCATTTCTCTTGTACGAAGATGAGCACGAAACAGGCCATTGTAACGAGACACAATATGTTGCAGAAGCGCTTTTTCATCAGAATCGGAAGTAAATGAATGGGCTGAAACCTGAAGCATTAAGGGCAGAAAGGCTGAAGAAGAACAGTAGCATGGCGATAGGCCAAACGATGGCATGGCCCTTGTTGGAAAAGTCGGTGTAGAACACCCTGTCTTGCCATTTCTTGCCGAAGGAGAACAATCCGACGAAGGAGAAGAAGAAGGCCAAAACGAGGGTGAAATA
>ONVP01000059.1 GCA_900321315.1 uncultured Bacteroidales bacterium | reverse complement strand
TCAGAATCCGTTTCCGAAGGCCATCCCGACAAGGTGAGCGACCAGATTTCGGATGCCGTCTTGGACGAGATTCTGCGCAACGATCCCACCTCAAAGGTGGCTTGCGAAACTTTAGTAACAACCGGCCTCGTCGTGGTGGCGGGCGAAATCCGCACCAACGCCTACGTTGAGATTCAGGACATTACGCGCCGCGTCATCGACCGCATCGGCTACAACAAGGCGGAGTACCAGTTCGACGCGCAGTCGTGTGGCGTGCTTTCGGCGCTGCACGGACAGTCGAACGATATTTTCCAAGGCGTGAAGCGCGAGGCTGACGAGAACCAAGGCGCCGGCGACCAAGGCATGATGTTCGGCTTTGCCTGCAAGGAAACCGAGAACTACATGCCCTTGACCATCGACCTTTCGCACCGCCTGCTGCGCGAGCTGGCCGCCATCCGTCGCGAAGGCAAGAAAATGACCTACCTCCGCCCCGATGCCAAGTCGCAGGTGACGGTGGAATACGGCGAAGGCTGGAAACCGCTGCGCATTGACACCATCGTCATCAGCACGCAGCACGACGAGTTTGCCGACGACGAAACCATGTTGGCCAAAATCGAGGCCGACGTGCGCAACATCCTCATTCCCAGGGTAAAGAAGCAACTTCCCGCCCGCCTGAAGAAACTCTTTGGCGACGACATGAAGCTCTACGTGAACCCGACGGGCAAGTTCGTCATCGGCGGTCCCCACGGCGACTCAGGCTTGACGGGCCGCAAGATTATCGTTGATACCTACGGCGGTCGTGGTGCCCACGGCGGCGGCGCCTTCTCAGGCAAGGACAGCTCGAAGGTGGACCGCTCGGCGGCCTACGCTGCACGCCACATCGCCAAGAACCTCGTGGCCGCCGGCGTTTGCGACCAAGCCTTGGTGCAGATTGCCTACGCCATCGGCAAGGCCGAGCCAGTAGGCTTTTATGTCAATACCGAAGGCACAGCCCACGTGAAGATGAACGATGCCGAAATCGCATTGAAAGTCAGGGAGTTGGTCGATTTGCGTCCGTATTTTATCGTGAAACGTTTCGGCCTCACTAACCCCATTTTCGAGGAAACGGCTTCCTACGGACATTTCGGTCGCCAGCCCGAAACGCGCAAGGTGGAAGTGTTCTACGAAGACAAGGACACCTTCAAGGAGAATGGAAAAATCTACAAAAACGTGGAGTTTTTCGGTTGGGAGAAACTTGACTTGGTGGAGCAACTGAAAGCGGCCTTTGGCTGCTGACGATGGAGCCAGTGGCAAAAAAAAGTCCGCGCAGACAAACTCTCGCGGACTTTTTCGTTTTTTCGGGAGCAACTCATTGCTCCACTTGTTCCTGCGCCTCAAACTGCTTGATGATTTCCTCTGGTGTCATGCCCAAAAACCCTATCGAGGCCTCCGCCGAGGAGGTGATTTCGCTGTCGGGGTATTCGGCGATGATTTTGTCGTACATGGCGCGGGCCTTTTCGAAGTCTTTCAGTTGGTCGTCATACACGAATGAGGCCAGCATGAACATTCCGAAAGGCGTTTTCTCGTAGGTCGGATACGCCTTCATCAGTTGGTTGCAGATGGCTTCGCTTTTCTTTGCATCTTTCTGTGTAACAGCGATTTCAAATGCCTTGAAAAGCCATTCTGGGGCATTGGGATGGTCGGGGTTTTGTTCTACGAACTTGCAGAATGTCTCCACCACGGCTGGCGCGGTTTCGGCATTGGCAGTCATGTCGTCGTTGAACAAAGAGGCTTCGGCCTTTTTCAGGTCGTCTTCACTCAGTTTCTTTCCGTTGCCGCCACAGGCCAGCACACCGAAAGCCAGCATGGCGACGAGCATCAGTTTCAGTGACTTATTCATTGTTGAATTGTTTGTTTTTTGGGTTATCTGCGTTTTTTCTTGTGCGGGAAGATCATGCGGTAGCCAACGTCGCAGCGGCCATCCATGATGCCTTTCAGCTTGCCTTGGAGCAGGGTTTTGCGCAGCGGCGCGATGCTATCCACAAGGACGTGGCCTTCCAGATGCTCATACTCGTGCTGAATGATGCGGGCGCGGATACCTTCAAAAACTTCCTCGTGCTCGTTGAAATTCTCGTCGAGGTATCTGAGGCGGATTTTCTCGGGGCGCATCACCTCTTCATAGATGTTGGGCAGGCTGAGGCAACCTTCCTTGAAAGGTACCTTGTCGCCAAAGGTTTCGAGCAACTCGGCGTTGATGAAGGCCTGCTTGAAGTCTTTCGCATCGGGATAGTCGGGGTAGAACGGGTTGCCGTCGACGATGAACAGGCGGATGGATTTGTTCACTTGCGGCGCGGCCAGGCCGACGCCTTCGGAGTGCGCGAGGGTTTCCCACATGTCGGCAAGGAGCTTGTCCAACTCTGGATAGTCGGGCGTGATGGGCTGTGCGACAGCTTTCAGCGTGGGGTGACCGTATGCAACAATAGGTAAAATCATTGTTTATTGAGGTTGGTAGGAACGCGATTAATCGCGTTTCTACAGGTTTTAGATTCCATATACGATTGCAGGATAAGGGTGGCGGCGATGGTGTCGACGAGGTCTTTGTCCTGCCGTTTCGATTTCTTGAGGCCAGCATCGATCATGGTTTGGTGCGCCATCACGGAGGTGAAGCGCTCGTCGTAGCGCACGATGTTCATCGCGGGCAGCAGTTTTTTCAGGCGGTTCACAATGGGGTCTATGTATTTCGAGCAGTCGGAAGGGTTGTTGTGCATGTCTTTCGGCTCGCCGACGACAAGGGTTTCGACCTCTTCCTGTTTGATGTAATTCATCACAAAATCAACGACTTGCACTGATGCAACGGTAGTCAGGCCGTTGGCGATGATTTGCAGGGGGTCGGTCACGGCGATGCCGCAACGCTTCCTGCCCAAGTCGATAGCCATGATTCTTGCCATGTGGTCAAAATTTGAGGTGCAAAGATATGGATTTTTTCCGAAAAACAACCGTTTCCGATAGCCAAAACTTGAAAAAAGGAGTGGTTGGGGCGTGTCACATTTCGTCTTTCAGTTTCTCTATCATGCGTCGTTCCTTCTTGGTCGGGCGGCCTGTGCCGCGGTCGCGCCATTCGGCCTTGTAGGCGTTCATAAACTCGATGCGCTCGTATTCCTCCTTGGGCGTGAGGTCGGTGTAAACCTCGGGCACCTGCTTGGGCGAAACACGGTTTTTGACGATGGTTTTCACTTCCACCACCTTGTGCAGCGGCCCGATTTGCACTTGGATGACGTCGCCCGCCTTCACCTCACGCGAGGGCTTGACGGGGTTGTCGTCCACTTTCACCTTTCCGCTCTTGATGGCATCGGCAGCCAGCGAGCGCGTCTTGAACAGTCGCGCCGCCCATAGCCATTTGTCCATCCGGACGATGTTTTCGTCTTCAGTCATCTATCCTGTTGTTTTATTTGGATTGCTTCGCAAGAAACCTGTCAAAAAAACATTCGCGAAGTCATTCAAAATCAATTTATTATATTTTTACAGATTTTGGTTTCAGTTTTGAACGATTTCTTGGCCCAAGGCCAATCCCATAATATCACTTCTCCTTGAAAATCAACTGAATCGGCACGCCGTTGAAGTCCCATGTCTCGCGCAACTTGTTCTCCAAGAAGCGTTTGTAGGATTCCTTCACGTCTTTGGGCAGGTTGCAGAAGAAGATGAACTGCGGGGTGCGTCCTTTCAGTTGGGTGATGTATTTGATGCGCAGGAAGCGTCCGCGTGAGGCGGTCGGCAGCGGGACGGAGTTGATGATTTCCAGCATCTTGTCGTTCAATTCGCGCACGGGTATGCGGCGCTCGCGGTTTTCATACACCTTGTGCGCGGTTTCCAGCACCTTGTAGATACGCTGCTTGTTGATGGCCGAGGTGAAGATGATGGGATAGTCGGTGAAGGGAGCCGTCCTCGACCTGATGACCTCTTCGTAGGCCCGGTGCGTGTTGGAGTCTTTTTCTATCAAATCCCATTTGTTGACGACCATCACCAAGCCTTTCTTGTTGCGTTCGACGAGGCGGAGGATGTTCATGTCTTGTGCCTCGAAGCCGTTTTGCGCGTCGAGCATGAGGATGGCCACGTCGCAGTCCTCGATGGCGCGGACGGAGCGCAGCACGCTATAGAACTCGATGTCTTCCTCCACCTTGCTTTTCTTGCGCAGGCCGGCGGTGTCAACCAACATGAATTCCATGCCGAAGGCGTTGTAGCGCGTGTAGTTGGCGTCACGGGTGGTGCCGGCGATGTCGGTCACGATGTGGCGGTCGGTGCCGAGGAAGGCATTTATCAGCGACGATTTCCCGACGTTGGGCCGCCCCACCACGGTGAATCGCGGCAGCTCGGTATTGAAGTCGGTGGTGTTGGAGGGCAGCAGCTCGCAAATCTTGTCCAGCAACTCGCCCGTTCCCGTTCCCGTCATGGCGGAGATGGGCCACGGCTCGTCCAAGCCGAGGGTGTAGAATTCGCCCATCAGTGCTTCCTTGTTGGGTTCGTCTATCTTGTTGACGGCCAACAGCACGGGTTTCCTTTGCTCGCGCAGGATTTGGGCCACATCCTCGTCCAAGACGTGCAGCCCTTCGCGCCCGTCCACCAGGAAGATGATGACGTCGGCCTCGTCGAGAGCCAAGTCCACCTGCTTGCGGATTTCCTCTTCAAAGATGTCGTCCGACCCCACCACATAGCCGCCGGTGTCGATGACGGTGAATTCCTTTCCGTTCCAGTCGCTCTTGCCGTAGTGCCTGTCGCGTGTCACGCCGCTCGTTTCCTCCACAATGGCCATGCGCTGCTTCAGCAGGCGGTTGAACAGGGTCGATTTCCCCACATTGGGTCTTCCCACAATTGCTACAATGTTTGACATGTCCTTGATGTTTTAGTTTCGGGCGGCAAAAATACGAAAAAATATGCCTCGCAACCCAAACTCGCCACCAAACAGGCTACAACTTCTGTCCATTGCCCTCCAATTCTATCCGGATAATCTCCCAAAACATCCCCATCCCCGCTTCCAGAATGTCGTCTGTGAAGTCGAACTCGGGATTGTGCAAGGCGGGCTGCTCCAAGCCTGAGCCAAGGCCGAAGAAGCCTATCGGGCAAACCGACCCGAACCTTCCGAAGTCTTCCGACCAGCGGAAAGGTTCGCCCAAATGTTGAAGTTTCAATTCAAGGTTTTTCGCGGCTTTCTCGATGGTTTTCACGCAGTTGGGATCGTTGTTGGTGGCGGCAAAGGCTTCGTGCATGGAGAAATTGAAGTCGAAGAGATAATCTTTGGCCTTGGCGCGGCAAAACTCGATGATTTCCGTGGACATCAGTTCAAGGTTGCGGTCGTCGAAGCTGCGCAAGGTGAGCCAAATTTCGGCATGGCCGGGAGCCACGCCGAAGGTTTCCTCGCCCAAGATGGCGTGCGTGATGACAAAAGTCGTCAAAGGTTTGACAGTTTTCAGTTGCTCGCGTTTTTTCTCCAAATGGTGGACGAGTTGGGCCAACAGTTCTGAGGGGTTGCGCCCCGTTTCGGGTTGTGAGGCGTGTGCCGTGCGACCGTCGAAGGTCATTTTCATGCCGAAACTTGCCGCCGAAAAACAGCCTTCGCGCACAATGATTTGACCTTTCTCGAAGCCGGGGAGGTTGTGCAGTCCGTAGGCCACATCGGGCTTGATTTGCGCAAATTGCGGGTCGTCCATGATGGCTTGTGCGCCTTGTCCGGTCTCCTCGGCGGGCTGGAAAAGCAGAACGACTTCGCCTTGGTCGGGGCGTTGTTCGCCGAGCCATTGCGCCAGTCCGCAGAGAATGGTGGCATGGCCATCGTGGCCGCATTTGTGCGAAACGCCATGGTTTTGTGAACGATAGGGAATGTCGTTGGGTTCTGGAATGTGTAGCGCGTCAATGTCGCCACGGATGAGGATGCGCTTGCCAGCCTTGGCACCTTTATATATAGCCGCCAAGCCGTAGCCGCCGATTTTTTCAATGTGTTGGTCGGGGAAAGTGTGTTTCACCCATTCGTTCAGAATCCTGTTGGTCACCGCTTCCCGTCCCGAAAGCTCAGGATGCGCGTGGAGGACATGCCGCAGTTCGATGAGGTTTTGCATGGATTATTTTTGCGACAAAACTACAGTTTTTTTGCAATGCATTCGGGATTTAATCTTATCTTTGCCCGAAATTTTGGAAAGCAGATGTCAACGGTACTATATCCCCTAAAATTCAAGCCCGTTTTCAAGGACAAAATCTGGGGCGGGCGCAAAGTCAAGGAAGTGCTTGGGATGGACTATGGCCCGTTGCCGAATTGCGGCGAGGTGTGGCTGCTCTCGGGCCTGTGGGACGAGCAGAGCCAAATCGCCAACGGCGACTTTGAGGGCGACGAAATCAACGACCTCGTCGAAACTTTCATGGGCGACTTGGTCGGCGAGAGCGTGTTCGACAAGTACGGCGAGCAGTTTCCGCTGCTGCTGAAAATCATCGACGCCAACGACTGGCTCTCGGTGCAAGTGCACCCCGACGATGAATTAGCCGAAAGACGCGGCTCGGGCAACGGCAAGACCGAGATGTGGTATGTGATGCAAGCTGATGAGAATGCCGAGCTCGTCATGGGCTTCAACCGCGAACTGACGCGCATGGATTATGCAAACATACTGAAAAACAACAGTTTGCAACAAGCCTTAAACCACGAGCCGGTGAAAGCCGATGATGTGTTTTTCATCCCTGCCGGACGAGTCCACGCCTTGGGGCCTGGCATCATGGTGGCCGAAATCCAGCAAACGAGCGACACAACCTATCGCATCTACGACTGGAACCGCATCGACGCGGCAGGAATGCCCCGAGAGCTGCACATCGCCCAGTCGGTGGAAGCCATCGACGGCACAATGCCCGCACGCTACAAGACCGAGGTGGCCGACGTGATGAACAAGACCGTGCCCGTGGTGGACTGCCAGTACTTTGTGACCAACCTGCTCCGGCTGCAAGGCGAGATGCAAAAGGACTACGCCAACCTCGACTCCTTCGTGGTTTTGATGCCGATGGAAGGAAAATTTGCGCTGACGTGGGAGAATGGCGCGATATTTGTAAACACAGGAGAATGTGTCCTGATTCCGAACCTCATCAAAAAGGTGACGATTAGGGCGGAACAGCATTGCAAACTTTTGGAAGTGTATTGCCAAATCGAACCATGAATGCGGAATATGTTTTTGAACACGGATGGCACAGATTTGTCGGATTTATGCAGCAAGCCGCAAATTCCGTGGGGATTGATGAAGAAACGAAATAAGCCGGACAGTGCGAAGGTATCCGTTGAGTCTGAACAACCCGTGTCCCAGGAAAACCTGAAATCATGAATAAACCTGAAATATTAAATCTTTAAATCAACAAGTAAAATGAAAAAGCTAATGACTCTTTTGCTGATGGCCTTGATGGTGACGGGCCTCCATGCACAGTCGAAATCGGACCTTCCTAATGTCACCTTGAAAGACTTGAACGGCAAGAACGTGAACATTGCCAAGCTGACGAACAACGGCAAGCCCATCGTCCTCACGTTTTGGGCCACTTGGTGCGGCCCTTGCATCAAGGAGCACAACGCCCTGAACGACGTTTATGCCGACTGGCAAGACGAAACCGGCGTGAAAATCTATGCCGTCAGCATCGACGACTCGCGCTCGACGGCCAAGGTGAAGCCCACCGTGGAAGGCAAGGGCTGGGACTTTGAAATCCTCTTGGACGTGAACAGCGACCTCAAGCGTGCCATGAACGTGAGCAACCCGCCCCACACCTTCCTTTTCGACGGAAACGGGAAGCTCGTTTACCAACACACCGGCTACATCGAAGGCGGCGAGGACGAACTCTATGAGGAAATCCTGAAGCTCGCGAAGAAGAAATAACCCTTGGGCACAAAACGCCTTTGGCCAAGACCGCTGACCATGGCCGCTTCAGTTGTTGGAGCTGCCATGGCCATTGTCGCAGGTCTTGGTTGCAAGGTTTACGTCCAGAGTCAAATAAAGAACCATTATGCGAAAACACATACTAATCATGCTCGCACTCGCTTTGGCGTCAGGTTTCAAGGCGGGTGCCCAGTCGTTCGTTGACAACAGCCAAATGAACGGCAGCTTCCAGACCGACGCCCAATACTACATGCTCGACAAGGGCATCGACATCACCCATCTTGAAAACGGCAAGAAATTGGGCATCAACGGTTTCGGCAAGATCAACTACACCAACGGCAACTTTTCGGCTGGGATGCGTTTTGAGGCGTTCCTGCCTGAGATGAACGGCTTCCGCAGCGAGCTGAACGGCGTGGGCTTGGCCAATTTCTTCGCCACCTACGACAACGGCTTCGTTGGCATGACCGTGGGCGACATCTACGACCAGTTTGGCAGCGGCCTCGTGTTCCGCACCTACGAGGAATGGTCGCTCGGCATGGACAACGCCCTGCGCGGCGCGAGAGTGGTGCTGCGTCCGGCACAAGGCATCACCTTGAAAGGCGTGTATGGCCGCCAGCGTTATTACTGGGCAGCGTATCACAACCGCAACATGTCAAACAGCGAGTATCGCGGCATCGTGCGCGGCGTGGATGCCGAATGGGACCTCAACCAAAGCATCCCCGCACTGAACGAATCCAAGTTCAGGATGAGCTTGGGCGGAAGTTTCGTCAGCAAATCGCAAGACACCACCATTGTGAACAGCTTGTTCTATCGCATCCCCGTCAACGTTGGCGCAGCAGCCGGACGCATCAACCTCGGCTATGGCAACTGGGCCTTCAGCACGGAATATGCCCACAAGATCAACGACCCGTCGGCCATCAACAATTTCATCTACAAGGAGGGCCAGGCGCTGATGGCTTCGTTGGGGTATTCGCAAAAGGGCTTCGGCGCCGTCATTCAGGTGAAACGTATAGACAACATGAGCTTCAAGTCGAACTACACCGGCAAGGAGAACGACTTCGACATCAACTTCATCCCACCTATTAATTACACGCACACCCACAGCCTGCCTTCGATGTACACCTACTCGACCCAGCCCAACGGCGAGATGGCCGCACAGCTTCAGGTGAACTACACCATCCCGAAAGGCACCGCGCTCGGCGGAAAATACGGCACCAAACTCGCCTTCAACATGAGCCAAGTGAACGACATCGTCCGCGATTCGGTCATGTACAACGGCCAGCTTGTGCTCAACAAGAAGGGCACGACGGGCTACTCATCGAAGTTTTTCGCCGTCAGCGACCACCGTTTCTTCCGCGACATCAACTTCGAGGTTGACAAGAAGATCAGCAAGGACTGGCACCTCACCGCGCAATACATCAACCTGTACTACGACATGGAAACCATCGAGGGGCATGCCGGCACGCCACCCGTGAGAGCCAACATCGGCTTCATGGACGTGACCTACAAGATCAACAAGAAGCAAAGCCTGCGCATCGAGTTGCAGGGCCTGTGGGAGAACAAAATCCACCAAGGCTATCATGTCAATGAAAGCGAGAAGAAAGACTACCAGAAGCGCGGCCACTGGGCGGCGGCTCTGGTTGAATACTCCATCAACCCGCACTGGTCGTTCTCGATAGCCGACAAGTGGAACTACGGCAACCCCGTCGAGGAATACCGCGACCACTACTTCAGCGGCACGATCAGCTACATCCACGAGGCCACACGCGTCATGCTGACCGCCGGTCGCCAGAGCGAAGGCGTGGTGTGCGTGGGCGGCGTGTGCCGCACGGTGCCTGCCTCCAGCGGCGTTACCTTAACGGTTTCCACCTCATTCTGACAGACTGCGTGACCGAGACCTCGCCCGTAGGGCGATACATCCTTAGCCGCAGGTCGCGACCTACGGCAGCAACAAAACAACCAACCCTAATCGTATAACAATGAACAAAATAGCAATCATCACCATCCTTGCAGCCCTTGCGATGCTCTCGGCTGGCTGCGACAAAATCGACAATCCGCACAAGCCTTACACCCCAGTTGGAGGCAACAAAACCGTGCTCATCAAGGACTTCACTGGCGTGCGATGCGTGAACTGCCCCGCCGCCGCCGAAACCGCCCACGAACTTCAGCACCGTTTGGGCGAAGACCGCGTCTTCATCCTGAGCGTCCACGCTGGAGCATTGGCACAACCCATGGGAAACTTCCCCAATTTCCTCACCGAAGAAGGCACGGAGTGGTACGGCGACAACTCCTCCAACCCGCTGTTTTCCGTTGATCATGTGGGCCTCACCGACGGCAACGCCCTGTATGTGGACCAAATCGATACCCCGGTCAGCGAGGCTTTGGCCGAACCACAGGCTTTCGACATCGCCATCTTGAACGACTATGATGAAACGACACGCCGACTGAAGGTGAAGTCGGACGTGACGGCCACCTCCAACTACAACGGCGAGCTGTTTCTCACCGTTTGCTTGGTGGAAGACAGCATTGTGGGTTGGCAACAAGTTCCGGGCGGCCTCGACAGGGAATATGTGTTCCGCAACGTGTTTCGTGGCACGTTGGATGACGCCAATGACGTGGCATTCGGCACTGGCAATGTCATCATCGAAGATGCCTTCACGTTCAACGCCACCCTTGACCTGGACACCCTCTACAACGCCAACCAGTGCTACATCATGACATACGTTTACGACAAGTCGCTGAATGGCAAGATTTTGCAGACAGCAATGGAAAAAATCAAGTAATCGGAAATCTGTCTCGCCTGCGCGGCAACAGTCTCAGTCATCACACCCTCATCGCTCTCGCAACGCTATGGATAACAACATCAACTCCAACCGGTCCGGCAACACCAATCCGGACGAAAAAGCCTGCGCCGAGCAGCTTCAGGCCGAGATACGCGACCTCACTGCCCTTGGCAAGCAAGCCCTTCTGGACCACGAGATCAGCAAGGCTTTCGACTACCTCCTCTTGCCCGCCCATGTGGACGAGGAAGCCAGGAGGTATTTCCTCATGATCTTCAACACCTTCACGCGCCTGTATCTGCTCACCGACGAGCAGGTGGCCCAACTGAAGGCCTATTCCGAAAAGGGCTATAACATGGCACAATATGCGTATGCACGCTACCTTTACATAGTCCGCCCCGACAAAGACTCCATCAAGGAAGCCGACAAGTATTTCAAGAAACTCGAAGAAGCCGGCTTGGGCGACGCCATACAAGCCCAAAGCACCATCATGCTCGACGGGCATTACGAAACCTACGACGTGACAGATGCCCACAAGATGACCGTCAAAGCCATCGAAAACGAACTTGTCAAGGACTTGATCCCCAACGAGAGCGACGACATCGCAGAGGTCAATCCCGTGTTCTACGAAATCCTCGGCGACGCCCACGAAAAGCTCGGCGACAAAGAAAAAGCCGGCAACTACTACATGAAAGCCATCGGCATGGGCTACTACGAGGCCTACGGCAGCTACTATTTCCTCAAAAACGAGAACTTGGAAACCGAAGAACTCGAACAACAGTATCTGGACTTGCTGTCCGATGCGTGCAAATCGGGCGACCCGTCGTGCTTTATCTACAAGGCTGCTTTCCTCATGGACAAATTCAACAGCTACGACACCGAGAAACAACAGCGGATTTCGGAAGAAATCAAGGCCGACCTTGAAACCGGGGCAAAACTGGGCAGCCGCATCGCACCCTACTTCCTCGGCAACGCCTACTACTATGCCAACTACGGCTTCAAGAAAGACAACAACACGGCTTGGGACTGGTTCATCGAAGGCACAAAACGCGACGACGGCGACTCCTACTCGATGATCGCCATCATGATTTCGGCTGGCGACAACCCGTATGAAGTTTCGGAAGGACTGGTGGAGCACTGCTCCATCATGTCCTTGCGCAACGAGTGCAACGACTTGCTCGAACTTGTGGTGGAATCGTACCGCAACGGCGAGCTGGCCGACTATGCCGTCGAAATCGAGAAATACTACATTCCGAGATATGAAGACCGGTTGAAAGAAAACGACGACGATGTGGCTGACACTGACGACGACGACAGCGGCTACAACCTCATCGCCATCGTGAAGACCGACGGCAGCGCCGACATCATCGAGTTTGACGTGGAAGCTGGCTGGAACGAGCTGCCCGAGCTGGTGGGTGCCACGCGCCTCGATGCCATCCGCACGCAGCCGCTCTACGATGTCAGCAAAGTGGCTGGCTACACAACAGACCACGTCACCGGATGGGTCGACAACATGGGGCTGATGAAAGACCTGATGATGAACAGGATTGGCTGCCAGATTTATCCCGGCCCCATCGCTGGCGACATAATCTTGACCTTGGAGGATGCCAAATACAACCCGAAGAGTTTCCGCAGCCTCGACCGACTCAAAAAGGCCGTGGTCGCCTTGGGCGCCAACTCCGTCAGCGTAAACCTTGACGACGGCCCCGACGACGACGGTCGCTACGACGCTTGGAGCTGAGACTCTGCTAGGTTTACTCAACTTTGGAGCAACGCCACGACGGAGAGCCGATGCGCCGCCACAGTGAACTTCACTTCCATGCCGCCAAAAGCCATGCCGTAAACCCTTTCAGGGTCGTTGTGGTATTGCGGTCGCGGGTCGTGGGCGAGGACTTCGATGAGGCTTTCGCGCAATTGGGGACTTACTTTTTTCAACAATGTGTCTGGAAAATCGACTTCAAGCAGGCATTCCGCTGGTTTTGAGGCGAATCCGCTGATGGCTTCGGGATGGCTGTCGGTGTAGGCGATGTAGGGTTTGATGTCGTAAATGGGCGTGCTGTCCATCAAGTCTGCACCAGAAACATACAAGACGGGACCAAGGTTCGGGTCGATTTCGATTTTTTCCAGCTTCACCGACGAAAGCCCGATGGGATTGGGGCGGAAGGGCGAGCGCGTGGCGAACACGCCCTTGCGCACGTTGCCGCCCAAGCGCGGCGGCCTGACGGTCGGCGACCAAGTGTCGCGCACAGCCTCCGAAAACTCCCAAATGAGCCAGATGTGCGAAAACTCCTCCAAGCCGCGCACGGCCTCAGCGTTGCGGTAGTCCGGCTCAAAGACGATGCGCCCTTGCAGCGATTCAATGATGCCACTTTGTCGCGGAATGCCGAACTTGGTCGGGAAATCGGTTTCTATGTGGGCGATGGGGTTCAATTTTTGAATTGGATTCATTAATGGCAGTGGGTTACACCGACTTCTGAATTCTGTCGTCCTTACGGGACTCAGCTTAATACGAATTGTAAAGTGGAGCGGCTGCTTTGTTTGACAAGGATTTTTCGGCCTTTGACAAAGTCGTTTTCCAAGCCGTCTTGGTAATGGCGGATGGTGAACAATTGCAGCCCTTCGTTGTATTTGACGCTGAAATCGTTTGTGAGGCAGGCCATCAGTTGGCGCAGCTTGGCTTTGTCGCTGTCGAAGCAGAACGAGAGCATCAGCGCGGAGGTTTGAATCATGTTGGCATGGATGTTCAGGTCGGTGCAAACAGCGAAGATGGTCTTTAGGTTGCGTTCGTCCATGAACGAGTAGTCGCGCGGCGAGATGGAAACCAGCGTTTGGTTGTCCTTGACGATGAATGATGGGACGCTCTCGTCGTTTTTCCGATGGTTGCCGTCGATGACGGTAGGCTCGTGGTCGGGATGGAGGAACGACTGCACCTTGAGCGTTATCCCCTTGTTTTGCAACGGCTTGATGGTCTTTGGGTGGATGATGGATGCGCCATAAAAGGCCAGTTCGATAGCTTCGGAATAAGGGATGTGCGGTAGTTGTACCGTGTCGGCGAAGCGTTTCGGGTCGGCGTTGAGCAGGCCGTCCACGTCTTTCCAGATGGTGACTTCCTCCGCATCTAAGCAGTTGGCGAAGATGGCTGCGGTGAAGTCGGAGCCTTCGCGCCCGAGGGTGACGCTGTGCTTGCCGTCGGCGGTGCCGCCGATGAAGCCCTGCGTGAGACAGACGATGCCACGGATATGTTCGTCGTTCAACTTACTGATTCTCAGCCGTGTTTCATCCCAGTCGGGGTTGGCGGCCCGATAGTGGGTGTCGTCCTCGGCGATGACATATTTTCGCGCATCCAACCAGCGTGCGGGGATGTCGCACTTGCTGAGGTATTCCTGGATGATGCTGGTCGAGATAAGCTCGCCGTAGCATACGGTTTGGTCGTATTGGTAGTCGTAAGGGTCTTCTGTCTTTTGCAGTTTCTCCCAAAGCTCGATGAAAAGCCCGGCGATGTTCTCGCCAAACTCGGAGTTGGCGTCCTCGCCAAAAAGCCCGTTGATGATGCCGTCGTGGAAAGCGATGACCTCGTGCAGGGCTTCCATGCCGAGATTGCCGTCGTGTTCGCGGAAGTTGGCCAATGCCTTTTCAAGCATGTTGGTCGTCTTTCCCATGGCCGAAACCACAAGCATGATGTCCTCGTTCTTGTGTTGGCTCACGATGTCGGCCAGATTACGCACGGCATCGGCATCCTTCACCGACGCGCCGCCGAATTTGAATATTTTCTTGACCATGTTTTTACTGTAGGTTTTGCGAAGTTAGGCACTATTCAAAACTAAACTTATGCAGTTGGCGGCAAATTTACAAAAAGCATTGATAAATTGTTTATTTTTGCGTGTTTTTTAAAAGCAACCACAACATGGAAAACGCCTTATACATCTATAACAGCCTTTCGCGCTGCAAGCAGCCTTTCAAACCCTTGAACGCCCCGCATGTGGGCATGTACGTCTGCGGTCCCACCGTTTATGGCGATGCACACCTCGGCCACGCGAGGCCTGCCATCAGTTTCGACTTGGTTTTCAGGTATTTGAAACATCTTGGCTACAAAGTGCGCTATGTGCGCAACATCACCGATGTGGGCCACTTGGAGCACGATGCCGACGAAGGCGAGGACAAAATCGCGAAGAAAGCCCGCCTCGAGAACCTTGAGCCGATGGAGGTGGCGCAATATTATACCAACCGCTACCACGCCGCCATGGACAAGCTGAACGTGCTGCGTCCTTCGATTGAGCCGCACGCCTCGGGACACATCATCGAGCAGATTGCGATGGTGCAGAAAATCCTCGACCAGGGCTATGCCTACGTGGAAAACGGATCGGTGTATTTCGACATCGAGAAATATAATAAGGAGCACCCCTACGGCATCCTCTCGGGACGCAACTTCGAGGAAATGCTCAACACCACGCGCCAGCTGAGCGGTCAAGAGGAAAAGCACAATCCTGTCGATTTCGCGTTATGGAAAAAGGCTGAACCCAAGCACATTATGCGCTGGCCTTCACCATGGAGCGACGGCTTCCCGGGCTGGCACATGGAATGCTCGGCGATGGGCTGCAAGTACCTCGGCGAAACTTTCGACATCCACGGCGGCGGCATGGATTTGATGTTCCCTCACCACGAGTCGGAGATTGCGCAGAGCGTGGCGGCCAACGGCAAACAGCCCGTCGTGTATTGGATGCACAACAACATGATTACCATCGGCGGGCAGAAGATGGGCAAATCGTTGGGCAACTTCATCACCTTGGACGAGTTCTTCAACGGCAGCCACCTCAACGCCAAGGGCGAGGAGATGATTGCGCAGCCCTACAGCCCCATGACCATCCGCTTCTTCATCCTTCAGGCCCACTACCGCAGCACCTTGGACTTCTCGAACGAAGCCCTGCAAGCCGCCGAAAAGGGCTACAACCGCCTGATGGAAGCCGTGAAAGCCGCCAAGAGCCTGAAAGCCACTGATGGTGCACAACCTCTTGACATACAAAAGATTGTGGATGCCTGCTACGATGCCATGAACGACGACTTCAATAGTCCCATCGTCATCGCGAACCTGTTTGAGGCCGTGCGCATCGTGAACACCGTCAAAGACGGCAAGGCGCAAATCAACGCCGAGGAGCTGGCCTTGCTCAACAAACTGTTCCAGGACTTCGTGTTCGACATCTTGGGCCTGGTGGAAAGCAATGCTTCAGAAGGCAGCGGTGCCCTCATCGACGGCTTGATGCAGACCATCATCGACATCCGCAAGCAAGCCCGTGCCAACAAGGACTGGGCCACGAGCGACAAGATTCGCGACGAGCTTGCCAAACTGCACATCACGTTGAAGGACGGCAAGGAAGGCACAAGTTGGGTGGTGGATTAAGCTTTAGCTATTGGTCTAAGTCACAAATATCCAAACCTTTCTTGAATCCTGTATGAAACCTTTTTTTTCTGCCCTTTTGTTCGTCTTGTGTTTCCATGTTTCATCGCAAGCGCAAAACTCGTCTGTTTTCCACGACAGCCGCAGCTTTTTCGAGATTGACCCCCGCTATGGCAAATACTACCCTTTCGAGGAACGTCATGCCTATATGAAAGTGCTCCCTCAATATGGCCTCGACCTGCGCATGGGTCGTCAGACCGATGGCCGTGCACAATGGGAACGCGACTTCAACCATCTCTCTTACGGCGCGTTTTTGCGGTTTGAGAAAAACAATGTGGACAGCATCCAATTCAAAGACCGCGACGAGAACGGCCACGAGCGCGAGAGTTGGCGTGCCCTTGGCGACTGCTACTCGTTGGGCGGCTTCATCAACGGGAATCTTTATCGCGGCAAATACTGGTCGTTCGATTACGACCTCATGGGCGGTTTCTCGTTTTGGACCAAGCACGGCGACGAGTTCATCGGGTCAGTGGCCAACATACACCTCGCAATTGATGCCGGCCCCACCTTCATGATTGAGGACAATTTAGACCTCACGCTCCGCTACCAGTTCAGCCATTCGTCGAACGCGGCACTACGCCTGCCCAACTGTGGCATCAACGTGTTCAGTTGGGTAGTAGGCCTACGCTATCATCCCAACGGACGAACCGAACCCATCCCCAAAGAAAAGCCGCGTCCCAACTTCCAAAAGTCCACTGCCATTTTCGCCACCGAATCAGTCGGCCTCCTGCAAACCAACGAGTGGATGCGCAATGTCCAGACTGCCGATGGCCTCATGGTCAGCGACCTGCCCAATGAGCGTCCGTACTACTTTGCCAATGCCGTCCAAATTGGCCTTCACCGACAGTTCCACCCCAAGTTCAGCTACAACGTGGCAATGGATTTCGGCTGGACCGGCGAAACCAAACGGATGTACGAGAAAGCCCAACAAATGTATGGCGACGGCCACGAATACTTCACTGGCGAAAACCCAATCCCCTTGATGGAATACAGTTTTGCGCGGGGATTGCATTTGGCGCCTTCGGCGCTGTTTGAAATCAACTACAACCGCTTTGCGTTCTGCCTTGGCGGAGCTTATTACCTTTGGCACGGCATCTACTTCGGCACCGGCCAAAAGAAAACTTGGGGTTTGGCCGAGTCGTCGGAAAGCAACTTCGAGGACACCTACCTCCCACCCTGCTACCGCACGTTTTACGGTCGGTTGGGATTCAAGTATTACTTAGGCGAGAACCGCAACATGTTCGTCGGTTCATTCATGAAGGTGCACGAAGTGGTTATCGACTACGCCGAGTTTTCGTTCGGCATAAACCTGTTTGGTTGGAAAGACAAGAAACGGTAATCACTCGCCATAGTCTTCCTCGCGAATCAGGTTGCCTTGCTCGTCATACCATTTCCACTTGCCACAATGCTGGCCGTTTTGGTAGTGTCCTTCGTAATGCAGATTGCCATTCGACCGCCACGCCGTGCCTTGGCCCGTGCGTTTGCCATCCTCGAAGAACCCCTTGCTCTGCATCCGCCCGTCGGGGAAATAGGAGAACCACTCCCCTTCCATCTTGTCGTTTTTCATGCCGCCTTCAAAACGCACCTGCCCCGACTCGTAATAGGTCGTTTCATAAACGCAATTGCCCGACTTGTCGTATTTCTTGACAATCTGCGGTTGCCCATCGGGGAACGAAACTTCCACTTTTTCTGTCAGCTTGGGCGCACAAGCCGACATTGCCAATATCAGGGTAAAAAATGAAAACAACTTATTCATATTCATTGATTTAGTTTATGTTTGCCAATGGCAGGGGCTGCGCTTCGCTTCACCGCCTGCATACCTGCTGACTACCAACCAAAAACCAGCCTCTCTCCCCTGCTTCCCTCGTTGAACTCGCCTTTCTCATAGACGAGGTTGCCATTGACGAAAGTGTGTGTCACGCGGGAACGCTTCCACTCGCGCTTGTATGGCGTCCAATGGCACTTGGTGAACTCATTGGCGGTCGCGATCAGGTGTCTGTCATTCAAATCCACGAGAGCCAAGTCGGCGTGATAGCCTTCGCGGATGAAGCCCCTGCGGTCGATTCGGTAGAGAATGGCCGGATTGTGGCACATCAGCTGCACCACTTGCGGGAAAGCCAGCATATCATCGAGGACCCATTCGAGCATCACCTCCAACGAATGCTGGATTGACGCGAATCCCGACTTGCTGGTGAAATAGTTGCCCGTGTATTTCTCGTTGCGGCGATGCGGCGCATGGTCTGAGGCGATGGTGTCAATCAGTCCGTTTTGGATACCGTCCATCAGCGCCACCCTGTTTTTTTCCGCCTTGATGGCAGGATTGCACTTGATGGCAAATTTCATTTTCCTGTAGTCTTCGTCGCAAAAACGCAAGTAATGCGGGCAAGTTTCCGCCGTTATCGTCTTGTCTTTCAAGGGAATGTCATTCCTAAACAATTCCAGTTCCCTTTCCGTAGAGATGTGCAGAATGTGGAGCCTGGCATTCGTTCTCAAAGCCAAATCGACGGCTTTTGAAGAAGACAGGTAACAAGCCGTTTCGGTGCGTATCTTGGGATGCAAGTAGGCTTTTGACTCCACGATGTCCCTTTTCACCATTTCGTCATACAATTCCGCATTGTGCTGGATAAGTTCCTCGTCCTCGCAATGTGCGGCGATGAGGCATGGCGATTCCTTGAACAGGCGCTCCAAGACCTCATTCTGGTCCACGAGCATGTTGCCGGTGCTGCTTCCCATGAATACCTTGATGCCACAGACTCGATTCGGGTCGGTTTTCACGACTTCCGAG
>ONVP01000015.1 GCA_900321315.1 uncultured Bacteroidales bacterium | reverse complement strand
TGATGATCATGATCTGGCTTTTCTGCGCGCTGCTGTATGTGGCGCAAGTGAGCCCGGTGGCATTCCGTCTGGCGAACGGTCCGCATGAAAGCGAGTTATGGGCGTGGATCGGAGCAGCAGTCATGGCGTGCGGAATATTATTAGAGAGCATCAGCGACGCGCAGAAGAGTGCCGCGAAGAAAAAGAACCCGAAGCGGTTTGTTGACACCGGTTTGTACCGCATTGTGCGCTGCCCGAACTACTTAGGCGAAGTGACTATCTGGACGGGAGCATTGCTGAGCGGTATCGGCGCAGGGCTGAACTGGTGGCAATGGGTGATCGTAGCGATCGGCTATGCAGGTATCGTATTTGTGATGTTCAGCGGAGCGCGCTCGGCCGTGACGGGGATGCGCACGCCATTGACAATCAGCGCGGTTTCGTCATATTCCACGGTGCCGGGGAACTTGCCCTGCGTGGAGTCGTATTTCAACAGGTGGGCCAGCACCTTGGTGCTCGTCAGGTCGTTGACGCCCACGATTTCCAGATTCGGACGTTCGCAAATGATGCGGAACACGTTGCGGCCAATGCGGCCGAAACCATTGATACCTACTTTAATTCTTTCCATTTAGTTATAAATTTATGATTCTTAATTAATTACATTCAATTTTGACCATAAAAACCCTACAAAGTTAGACATTTTTATGTTGCCCTCGCAGTTCTTCTGTCAAAAAAGCGTAGATGTATGCTGGACTTTGCAGATACAGGCCGGTTTTCCTGTCTTTCAGTTTTTCAAAAGTTTTAGAACTATACACCTTTTCAAAAGCCTCGGACAAAGGCAATTGGTAATCCTCCTGTAAGAATGATACCAACGCTTCTACATCACAATCCATCACAAATTGAAACTCGTTTTCGTTCATAATCTCTTCAAATGTTGTATTGCCTTTTCGGTACAAAAGCAATATTGGTTGTTCAACTTCTTGTATTTCATTTCTTTGACCAATTGCTTTAAGGTGATGATGTTTTGAAGGTAACGGTTGATTTGATACACAACGCCATCATCGGCAATCGGCCCAATAACAAGGTCGTATTCATGGCATCCTTGTTGCTTTCTGTCTCGATTTTTTACGATAAATTCCGCCCATGCCACAGAGACGCCATCAAAAAGCAATACGTGCAAGTCATGGGTGTTTTCGTCCCATTCGTATTTTTGGACGATTGGTGAGCCTCCTTCGTTGAAATTACATCTACGCTGGGCCATTTCGATGGCTTGGCTTTCGATGGAAGTCAAATAAACCCCTTTCCCGAAGTCCTTGTTTGGCTTGCATTTTGACAAGTCGATGCTGTCAAACGGAATGTTCGTGCCATGAAACAGTATCATTCCAAAGTCCCTCCGTGGCGTTTGCAGTATGAAATCAAATCATCGATGGTGTCATCAATGGGCATCAGATGCTCGGCTTGATAGTTTTTGTCCAACAATTCCAATCCACCGTGAAGATAAAGGTAACGGCAAGCCCATTTAGGCTCCAATCCCAACCTGCGGCCAAACTCGACAATGCAGCAATTTATGTATCTGATGACATCCATAGGATTTTTTTGCAAAAATAACTATTTCTCGAAGAACAAACGCTGTTTTTGAAAAATTTCCTGTTTTTATCCGCCTGTCCGCGACATTTTTTTATCCGCTCTGTACTAAATGGAATCTTTGTCCGTTGAAGAGAGGAACGATATCAACAGATTAAAATAAAGTGTATGTGGAAGATTTCTCATCAATCCAAGATTTTGTTTTTATGGCTGCTGTCGCTGTTTTTGCCTTTGGGCGTGGCAATGGCGCAAAGTTCCTCAAAATCGCATACTATTAGCGGTTATGTTACCGACGGCAAAAGCCAAGAAACGCTCATAGGTGCGTCGGTATATGAAGCGTCCACCATGAAGGGGACTGTGACCAACAATTTCGGGTATTATACCCTGAAACTGAGCGAAGGACAGGTGAAGATGAAAGCTTCGTTTGTTGGCTTTGCGCCTTACGAGGCGGTTTTCAACCTGAAAAACGACACAATCATCAACATTGCTTTGTCGCAGTCGAACCAGTTGGACGAGGTGACCGTGACGGCAAGAGCAATGGAAAACAACGTGAAAGGCACCCAAATGAGCACTATCGAGCTGCCCGTGACGCAGTTGAAGAAAGTGCCGGCCTTGTTTGGCGAAACCGACGTCATCAAGGCACTGCAACTGTTGCCCGGTGTGCAAAGCGGCACTGAAGGTTCGGCGGGAATGTATGTGCGTGGTGGCGGCCCTGACGAAAACTTGATTCTGTTGGATGGCGTTCCGCTCTATAACGTAAACCATGCGGCGGGTTTTTTCTCAGCCTTCAATTCAGACGCCATCAAAAACGTCACCTTATACAAAGGTAACTTCCCGGCGCGTTTTGGAGGACGCCTCTCGTCGGTGGTGGATGTGCACATGAAAGACGGCGACATGCACGAGTACCACGCCAACCTTAGTTTGGGCCTGATTGCCTCGAAGGTGAACATCGAAGGACCTATCGTCAAAGGAAAGACCTCGTTCAATATTTCGTTCAGGCGCACCTATTACGACCTGATTACCGCGCCCTTGGCCAACTATTTGGTGAAACTGGAAACCGCAACAGGGAAAAACTCCGCTTGGGCGGGCTACTATTTTTACGACCTCAACCTGAAGTTGAACCACAAATTCTCCGACAAGGACCGCCTTTTCCTCAGCATCTATTCGGGCGACGACAAGGTGTATGCCCGAATGAAATACAAGGGTGAATATGAAACTGATTACGGTACGAGCAGTGACTTGGAGAAACTGAACCTTGACTGGAAATGGGGCAATCGCATCGCGGCCTTGCGCTGGAACCACGTGATTCAGCCCAACCTCTTTATGAATGTTACGGGAGCCTACACCCAATACCGCCATTCGATGGGCGCCGGCTATTCGACCGAATCCATTCGTCCCCAGTCGAGCTACACAGAAAACATGGACTTGGGTGTGCATTCGGGCATCTACGACATCAGCGCCAAAGCCGACTTCGACTACAAGCCTTTCGAAAACCACGACGTGAAGTTTGGAGCCAACCTCACGCACCACACCTACAGTCCGACTACCACGGCCATTCATCTGAAAGAAACCGAAAACCAGCAGACAGGCTTTGTCTTCGACAGCGTGACCGACGATGCCCGCATCAGAGCCTTGGAAACGGACTTGTACATCGAAGACAACTGGGACATCAGCAATTTCTTCAAGCTGAACGCAGGACTGCATTACTCCACCTTCACCGTTGATAAGAAGACCTACCACAGCCTCCAGCCCCGACTGAGCGCGAGGGCTTTGGTAACGGAGAACTTCTCGTTGAAAGCAGGCTATGCCTACATGAGTCAGTATATCCACCTGCTTTCGAGCAATGCCATCAGTCTGCCCACCGACCTTTGGGTGCCAGTGACAGGCAACATCGTGCCGATGAACGCCCATCAGGTGGCCGTGGGTGCCTTCTACGACTGGAAAGGCTTCGAGTTCTCGGTAGAAGGCTATTACAAGAAGATGAACAATGTGATGGAATACAAGGACGGAGCCTCGTTCTTCTCGCTCGACCAAACCGATTGGCAAGACAAGGTGGTGATGGGCGACGGCTGGTCGTATGGCATCGAGCTGTTTGCACAAAAGCAGGTGGGCAAATTCACGGGATGGGTAGGCTACACATGGTCGCACACCAACCGCCTTTTCGACCGTCCCGGGCAAGAGCTGAACTTCGGCAAGGTGTTTCCTGCCAAATACGACCGAAGACACGACCTGAACATTGTGCTGATGTATGAGTTCAACAAGCGCATCGATGTGGGCGCCACATGGATTTACAGCTCCGGAAACTGCGCCACGCTTCCGCTGCAAGGGTATCATGGAGTGGATTTGTACAGCAGTCCATATTTCGGCTATTATCAAGGACAACCCACCACTATCAACCACGTAGAGAGCCGCAACAACTACCGCTTCAACAGCTATCAAAGGCTCGACTTGGTGGCCAACTTCCACAAGCAGAAAAAGCATTGCGAGCGCATCTTCAGCATCAATATCTACAACGTTTTGTGCCACAACAATCCCTTTGTCGTGTATCCAAGCAATGTTGGAGCGTACGATCCTTCTACTGGAGCAACCCATTATAGGAAGAGCCTGCGTCAGATTTGCATATTTCCCATCATCCCGACCTTGAGTTGGCAATACAAATGGTAACATTATGAAACATTTCAAATTATTATCAATCCTAATATTAATGGCCGGACTGACAGCCTGCGAAAAGGTAATTCTGTTCGACGACATCGCCCCCGAACCAATGTTGGTGGTGAATGGAATGCAGCATGTGGGCCAGCCTGCCCGACTGAACGTGGAGAAAAGCTCGTTCTATATCAATGATGAAGCCGATCTCCGTGTGAAAGACGTGCATGTGAATCTTTATGTGAACGGCGCCTTCAAGGAATCCCTTCATGTGCGTGATTCTATGATTATGGAAACATATTGGACTTGGAGTGTGGAGGAGGGCGAGGTGGCGCATGAACGCCCGCGTTATGCCTTTAATTATTGCGAAGGTGAATATATCCTCAGCGAGGGTGATGTGCTCCGTTTCGAGGTGAGTTCAAGCGAGTTTGACGAGGTGGCGGTGGCCGAAACCACCATTCCCTACCCGCCCAATGTCGTCAGTTTCGATACAATTCAGGTAGTCGATATCGGCATAGTGTATTTCGCTCTTACGCTTGACGACCCCATCGGCGAGGATTATTACAATCTCAACCTCAAGGATGGCTTCGATGTCGGATTCGAGTCAAGCGACCCAGTGTTCGCCGACTTTATGAACATCATACACATAGATGACCTGTTTGGAGGGAGCGAATATCAAGGGAGGCGATGGGGTTACAACATGTTCAACGACACGTATTTCGACGGAAAGCGATACTCCGTCAGCCTGCACACACACGCCTACTATGGCCATTCATTCGTGATGGAAGTGTCGAAGGTGGACTACAACCTGTACCAATTCCAGAAATCGTACTCCAATTATGAATACACCGACGGTGGATTGTTGGGCTTAGTCACCGAGCCGACTCAAGTGTATTCCAACGTGCAAAACGGCCTGGGCGTGGTTTGCTCGCAGAGCAGTCCAATAACCGTGACAGCCACTTTGCCGTGAGAGGATTAAAAAGGCCCCAAACGGAGTGATTTTTATGGAAAATGCGTATTTTTGCAGAATCAAAACAAAATACCGTCAGGTTTTATCATGTCAGAAACCTTCAAATCGCAAGCCCTTGAGGCCAATTTAGAGCAAACCAGATACAAAGACATCTTCATTCCTGAAGAGCACCAACAGTTTATCGCCCTGTCAGCCAAATACTTCGGCATCAACAAGCGGGCCAAGGAGTGCATCACCGAATACCATCACCCGCTCTCGAACCACACCTTCGTGACGGAGGAGTTGCGCAAGATGCTGATGGATGATTTTTGGTTCTACACCCGCGACGACATTCCCGCCGACGCGCTCCACAACCCTTTGGAGATGATGCACAGTCTGCTGAAACCCGAAGTCGCGCTGAAACTGCGCCTCAATGTCATCATCACCTTGATGGAATTTGCCGACAAAACCATCAAGGAATCACCCAAGCATTGTGAGTTGATTTCGTTGGTTTTCAGTATCTTGAAAGATGCTTTTGAAACCAACAAAGACTGCTACATCCTCGCCACCAAGCACGCCGGTCGCTATCTTGACAAGGTGGCGCACGACGAGCGTTTCAATGCCTCGGCTTGTGGCCTGCTGCGCATGATGTTGCAAGAAAACTACCGCTACTGGCAAACCACATCGCAGGTGGAGAATTGGGTGGAAAGCAAGAAAGCCTTGCTGGCCGACGAAGAAATCAAAACGGTTTACGACGAAATCGGCCAACCTTATTTTGCCCAATTGGATGCCGATTTGGCCGCTGCCGAAACTTGGGAAAAACTCACTGATTTGCCACATTTCGAGCAAATTGCAAAACGTTTCACCGAGTCCGCAAAGGTATTTCCGCATTTCATTACCCAGTTCCATTATGTGTTTTTCTTGCTGCATTTGCCGGGTATGGAAAACCAGCGCGAGCGCCTCATCTGGAACATGGATCGCATGATGCGCGACGCCATCGACGAGATGAAGCAAGAGGAATTGATTCCCTTCATCGACACGATTTTCGACCTCGCCGAGGAACTGCGCGAAGATTACATGTCCGCCGTGCTTGATTTCCAACTCACTTTGGGCCTGAAAATCATCGATGTGGACCAAACCGAGATGAAGGAAATCGTCAATTATTTCGAGAAAAAACTCATCGCTTTCGGGTTTGTCACGCCGGGCAACGTTTTTGTGGGCGAAGACTGGCAACTCTCTGTGGATGAGAACCATATCAAGAACATCCGCGTTTGGCTCGAACTCATCGAACACGCCACCACGCCGATGGACAAGCTCCTTTCCGCCTTGATTGTGAACCTGAAATTGGGCGGTATCTTCCTGAGCGACACTGACTTGTTCCAGCGTGAAATCACGAAGGTGCTGAACTCGAACATCACGCCTTATTATAAAAAGGTGAAGCAACTGACACGCATTTTCCCTGTCTATTTCAACGAAATCGGCGCGGAGGGCGAAATCCGCAACGTGACGACCAACATGGACGAAATTTCTGGTCGTCAGGACAAATTGGTGCATTTCCTCCGCAAGCAGGTTCACACCGAAAGCAATAACACGCTGATTGCCTTGACTTTGGATGTGTTCAAGTTTTGGAGCGACGGCAATCTCGACATGCTGAAACCCATCGTGCCGAACAATGTCTTTGAGAGCATCGACAAGGAAAGCACTTGGTATGTGCCCATCCACAATCTTGTGCAGACCATGTGCGAGATTTCGTGCCTCAATCCCGAGGATGTGTTGATGCTTTCGCGCGACGACTTCGAGAACCTCATCGGTTCGGCCTCGCGCCGCCTCGAATTGGACAACGACATCAGCCAGCGCGAACACGCCCGACTGATGGACATCCGCGACTTATATGCTTATTTAAGAGAGAAATACAGTTTCGAGTCGGTCAATATTTTCAGTTCGTTGCGTAGTTTCCCATTCATCCCCGACGAGGAAATCGACGCCTTCGAGAAGGCTTACAAAAAGAAGGATTTCGGCAAGTCGCTGACCCTGATTTACGCCTTCATGGACAAGCTCAAGAGCGTGATTTTCAACCCTGAACAGAGCGAAGGTTGGGAAAACATCTACCACAAGCGCCACATTGCCATCGGCATCCCGTCGATGTATGGCACCTACCGCGAGAACAAGTTTGAGGCCATGGGCTTAACCTTCCGTTTGGAGCGCGTGGCCACCCAACTCATGGAAAAGGTCGTGCAGAGCATCAATCTTGAATACATATCGGAACGCACACTGAATCAGATATATAGAATCCTTGAATACTTCCGCGAAGGGCTTGAACTCGACGGTATCACCAACCAGAGTTTCAACTCGAAATTGGACATGCTTCGCTATTCGCTGACTTCGCGAAGCTTCTCTTTCGGCCAGTATATCAACATTTTCCAGTTCATCGCCGAGGATGTGCGTCGCATTATCATCAAGTATTTCTTGAAATCTTACGAATATCCGCTGAAAATCGTCATTCCGCAGCTTTTCGATGCCGAAAAGAAACTCAACGAGCGCGAAACGGCGGCTCTCATCAGCAAAAAGTCCGAGGAATTCCACCGCGACCTGCTCTCCGATGCCTTCCTGATGCAGCCTTTGGACAACTTCATCGGTCGGATTCTCAACTCGTTGCGCACGATGGAAGCCACCCTCGACCCGAAACTCATCAGCGACATCATGACCTACAACTCCGAGATGCTGATCAGTCCATTCTGGGAAAAAACGCCCAAGATGGACAACCAAGTTTTCATCGGAAACAAGGCTAACAACCTGAAAAAGTTGTACTTGTACGGAATGCCAGTGCCTCCTGGGTTCGTCATCACCACCGAGACTTTCCGCCGCAACGATACCATCAACTCAATCCCTGAACTACGCACGGAAATCCACGGCATGATTCGGAAACATATCGCTGATTTGGAACGCATTAGCAGACGGAAATTCGGCAATCCCGAAGCGCCGTTGCTCGTTTCGGTACGCTCCGGAACGGCCATTTCCATGCCCGGTGCGATGGATACTATTTTGAATGTGGGTTTGAACGATGAGTTGGTTGAAGCCATTGGCACCGACAGCGAGAAGGCTTGGGCCATTTGGGATTCCTACCGCCGCCTGCTGCAAAGTTGGGGCATGGCGAAGGGCATACATCGCGACGTTTTCGATGAGGAAATCAACAGCTTCAAGTCGAAATACAGCGTGAAGCAGAAGAGCGAGTTCAATGCCACTGTGATGCGCGAATTGGCATACGCTTACAAGCAAATTCTTGAAAATCATGGAATTGAGTTTGAGCAAGACCCTTTCAAGCAGATCATCGAGTGTGTAAACATGGTCTTCGAGTCGTGGAACTCGGAGCGTGCCTTGGCTTATCGCCGTCACCTCGGGATTTCCGAAAATTGGGGAACGGCGGTCATCGTGCAACAAATGATTTTTGGCAATCTGAGCGAGGTGTCGGGCACGGGCGTGGTGTTCACGCAGAACCCGCACCGCGAACGGCCCGGCGTACACCTTTACGGCGACTTCACTATGCGCAGTCAAGGCGAGGACATCGTAGGTGGCCTCGTCAAACCTTTGCCCATTGGCGAAACGCAGCGCAAGTCGGCCAACCTCGAAGGACCTTCAATGCAAACCGCTCTGCCTGAGATATATAAGAAGATTTATTCCATCGCCAAGGAACTGACTGAGGACTTGGGCTATAGTCCGCAAGAAATGGAGTTCACCTTTGAGTCCGACAAGCCCGAGGATTTCCACATCCTGCAAATTCGCGACCAAGACTTGAAACTCGAAGACGAGATGAACGCCTTTGTGCAAGCCCCTGACGAGATGAATCAAATCGGGCGCGGCATGGGCATCGGCGGAGGTGCGATGAACGGTCTTGTCGCCTTCAACGAGCAGGATATCAAGGTCTTGCGAGAGAAACATCCTGAAGCACAAGTCATTCTCGTGCGCCCCGACACCGTTCCCGACGACATCGGCATGATTTTCGACTGCGACGGCCTTTTGACGGCTCGCGGCGGCGCCACTTCCCATGCGGCAGTCACGGCGGTGCGCCTCGGAAAAGTCTGCGTGGTGAGTTGCATCGAGTTGCAAGTCTATGACGAGAAGCATTGCGGCGAGCTGAACGGAAATCAGCTCCAAATGGGCGACAAAATCGCCATCGACGGCAACTTGGGTCTTGTCTATCTCGGTCATTATCAGACAGAAAAGATGAAGCTGGGGTTAGGGTATAATTATTAGTTGAGTGTTGGGAATTGTGGTTTTGGAGAGGTTTACTTGAATTATTTCAACGTTTTTGTAATACCATTTTTATGCGAAGACAGACACAACATGGATTTTGGTTTTATTTCAGCAGAATTGCTGCATCTATTGGTATCTTACTGATACTGTTGCTGTTATGTATATACCTTACTGTACCAACTTATAGTTTCAAAGTGCCGGAACCCTTTGAGGGTCAGTATCTTTACAATCCCTATCAGGACATGAACCCTGAGCAATGGAGGAAATACAACTTCCATTGCCATTCGCGCAGGTTTTTCGGCCTGACCAACGGTCGCAAAAGCACCGAAACGGCCATCGACAGTGTGTATCAGGCGCTCGGTTACGACCACTACGGCATCTCCGACTACATGAGCATCAACAGGCACAATACTGAAAACGAGGACTTTATACCCGCATACGAGCACGGATACGGCCTCATCCGCAAGACGCACCAAATCTGCATCGGAGCCGAAAAAGTGTATTGGCTTGATTTCCCTTTCATGCAGAACCTCAATTTGAAGCAACATACCATCAACAAGTTGGGTGAACGAAGCAGATTTGTCATGCCCGCACATTCCTCGTTTACAAAGGGTTACAAGGTGAACGACATGAGGTTTTTGAGCAATTACCGGCTGATTGAGGTACTTAATCCCTACGGCAATGCCTTCGAGCATTGGGACATGGCCCTTTCCAACGGGCATCGTGTGTATGCTCTCGGCAGCGACGACACGCACAATGTTTCCAATGTCCACGAAGTGTGCCGTAACTTCACGATAATCAACACGCCTGACCTCAAGGCTGAAAGCGTTTATGAGGCTCTGGACAAAGGCTTGTGCTACGCCGTGGAGTTCGACAACTGGTATTATTATCCATTGTCTTTGGCCCAAAAGGTGAAGGAAATGCACGAGTTGCATCACCTGACACGCGCCCAGTTGGTCGGAGACACCTTGTTTGTTGAAACTTCGACAGAAACCATGCGCCAAGTGCAGTTCATCGGGCAGGGCGGCAAAGTAAGGAAAACCATGGACAGTGTGGCAACAGCTTATTATGTCATTCAACCTGAAGACCCATACATAAGGACACGCATCGACATCAACGGACGACATTTCTTGTATCTGAACCCCGTCACGCGGCATCCTTCTTCCGCCGTGTCGGATTGCCGTTTAGACAGCGTCAACTATGCGCAAAGTTTCCTTTATTGGACGGTTTATGCCGTGGCTTTCGTGGCCTTACTCTGGTATCTCATCAAGAAAAAACAAGAAATAAAAGCCGAATGACCATGATTATCAAGCAACAGAATATCAAGCGGATGATGGTGTGGCTCTTGGCTCTCAGCGCCCTCGTGAGAGGACTTTTGGCTGCATGGCTTGAGTTTGGCAACGACGAGGTATATTACTGGACCTACGCCCTCTATCCCGACTGGAGCCACTTCGACCATCCGCCCATGGTGGGCTGGATGATACAACTATTCAGCCTTAACTTGTTGCTTGACAGCGAGTTCTTCATCCGTTTGTCCTCGGTAGTCCTTATGACGGTTGACACCTACATCATATACCGCATCGGGAAAGATCTCAAGGATGCTCAGACGGGCTTTTACGCCGCGCTGCTTTACACTGCCTCCATTTACGCCTTTGTCATCACGGGCATTTTCATCATGCCCGACACGCCGCTGATGCTGTTCTGGCTATTAGCGTTTTGGATGGCCGTGAAGTATTTTGGCACGAAGCATCGAGAAGCTCAGCGACCTTCCTATTTGATTTATTTCGGACTATTTGCAGGTTTGGCCATGCTCTCCAAGTACACAGGTGCCTTCCTTTGGGTTGGAATGGGGCTTTACATATTGGTTTTCAACAGAAAACAACTGAAAAATCCCAGCTTGTACTTCTCGCTGCTGCTCTCCACCCTTTGCTGTCTCCCGATCCTGTATTGGAACTGGAAAAACGATTTCATCAGCTTCAGTTTCCACAGCGCAAGGATTGGAGGCAAAGCCATCAGTCTCGGCACTTTCGGAACGGAACTGGCCGGCGAGTTCTTCTACAACAATCCCGTGGTTTTCGTTTTGGCCGCCATTGCCGTTGTAGCGGCGTTCAAGGGAAAAATCAACATGGAAAAAACCGCGCTGCGCCTTGTGGTTTGCACGGCTTTGCCTTTGGTTTTCACCTTTTTGGCTTTCTCACTCACACGCCCCACCTTGCCACATTGGAACGCACCCGCCTATACTCTGCTTATCCTTCTGATTTCGTGCATGATGAGCAACAAATACCCAAGCCAAGAAAGTGCCTTCAAGCTTCCCAAAGTCATCATTGCCGCCTTGAGTGTCATGCTTTTTGTGGTCGTGGTGGGCAGCATCGAGATTCAGACGGGATTCATCCCGCTCGACCGCCACACCGAGCCTGAAATGCTGGGACGCAACGATTTCACGCTCGACATGTATGGTTGGCGACAACTGGAAACGAAATTCGCCGCGTTGCGCGAAGAGAAAATCGCTGAAGGCATGATGCAAACTGAAGACGGCATCGTGGCCGACGAGTGGTTTCCCTTGGCCAACTTGGATTACTATGTAGCGCAGCCCTTGGGCATGAAGGCAATGGGCATCGGATGGCCGCAAAGCCTTCACAAATACCTGTGGATCAACGAAGAACGTGGCGGATTCCAAAAAGGAGAATGTTTCTGGTTCTTGTCGGACAGCCACTATTTCAAGAGGCCCGAAAACCTTTATCCAGGCGGTTTCGAGTCCATTGAACTCATCGACACCATCACCATCGAGCGTTGCGGAAAACCTTCCAAGAATTTCTTCGTCTATGCCTGCAAGGGCCTGATTTACATGCAGCCCAGCGTTTCAGAACTGATGGCTCAGCGCGAAGCCACCAAGCAAAAGTCCAACGAGCCATGAAAGCACTAAAAACATCCACAAAACGCCAGTCTCTCATCGAATGCCTCGTGCTGATTGCCGTGGCCGTGGTGTTGCGTGTTTTGCACATCGGCAAGACCGACCTCGGCGGCGACGAGAGTTTTTCGCTTTACATGGCACTGCAAGGCGTCCCCGACATTGTCAGGATGCTCTGTCAAGGCGACAACCCGCCGTTATGGGAATTGTTGCTGCATTTTTGGGTGAAGGTTTTCGGCATTTCCGAAGTCGCCATTCGAAGCTTATCGCTCATTTTCAGCGTTTTGACCGTCGTCCCAATTTATTTGCTTGGCGAGAGGCATCTCCAACGCTTTGCAGGCATCGCGGCCACGTTGTGCTATTGTTTTTCGACGTTTTCCATCTATTTGGCCCACGAATGCCGTGTCTATAGCCTCATCGGGTTTTGCACAGCAAGTTCTGTTTTGTTGTTCATCAGTGCCATCCATAAGCCTAAGCCATTCAGATTCATCCTCTTGACCATCGTCAACTTGATGCTGATGTATGGCCACTATCTTTCCGTTTGGATTATCGTAATGGAGTTCCTTGTCGCGCTGTCTGTCAGGTCGATACGAAAAAAGATTTGGAAGCCCTATGTGCTCCATGCGGCGGCACTCATTCTTTTGTTCACACCCATGTTTCCCGTGCTTTTCCGCCGCTTCATGGATTCGGGCATAAGCGGCACTTGGATTGCCAAGACAACCAGTCCAGAGGCACTTTACGATTTCCTTTGGCGAATGTGCAACGCCCCCATCACAACAGTTTTGGCCATCGCCATCCTTGTTGCCACGCTCATTAAACTGACAATCAACATTGTGAAAAAGGAATACGCATTCGGAAACACAAGCATCCTCGCCTTGATTTGGATTGTCCCCTTGCTCGTTTCCTTCTTCCTTTCCTACCTCACCGGCTTTTTCCTCGACCGCTATTTCTATTTCCTTTTCCCGGTGTTCTACCTTTCCATTGCGGCCCATTGCCTGTACTTGTTCCAAAAACGCAAGTTGGTGGGCACAAGCCTGATGGCCTTGTTTGCGGTGGCGATGGCATTTTCTTGCTCCCCCGACAGTTCCACCAAGCGTTTCAGCGGATGGCATTCCGAAATCAAACCTATTGTAAATCAGTTGGTTGATGAGAAAGAAAACCAAAACGCCCTTGTCGTTCTGCCCGAGTATTTCGACAAGCAATTTGCCTATTATTTGGACGAAAACCACGAGATTTTCCGCACTCAAAGCCAGCCGACCAACTACTATGTTTTTAGGGAATACTTGAACAGACGAGGTTATTACTACGACTATGATTATCAAAGCGCCGACCTCAACGCCTATTCAAAGGTGGTGTTTCCCTATCACAAAGCCATGCCTATCAACGGGTTAATGGATTTCTTAGGACAAGCTGGCTTTCACTGCGAGATGAAATGGGAAGAAGAACCTTTTGCTATCTGTTACGCTACAAGATAAACCTTCAAGAAGGCTTTCGCTTCAACAAATACACCTGGCATCCATGTCGATGACATCAAAATCCGACAGAGATGGGGCTTCCAAACACCTACACCAAAGGCGGAAGCAACATCAAATACAGGTCGAAATGGTATCAGATTGAAACAAAGTGATGATATTCAGAATCACCTCAGTGGCCTTCATCATGCTTTCGAGCGGGATGTACTCGAATTTGCTGTGAAAATTGTGTCCTCCCGCAAAAATGTTCGGGCAAGGCAGGCCCATGAACGAGAGGTTGGCGCCGTCGGTGCCGCCACGGATGGGTTGCACTTTCGGCTTGATGTTGGCCATCTCCATCGCCTTCATCGCTTTCTCCACGATGAAGAAATGTGGCTCAACTTCTTGGCGCATGTTGTAATATTGGTCTTTGACTTCGGCAGTTACGACATCCTCGCCATACAACTCGTTCATCACTTCCGCACAACTGTCTATCATGCGCTTACGGTCCTCGAAGCGGATGCGGTCGTGGTCGCGGATGATGTAGGACAACGTGGAACTTTCCACCGTGCCTTGGATGCCCGTGAGATGATAGAAGCCTTGGCGTCCCTCCGTATTCTCAGGGGTTTCGTCAGGAGGCAGCAACATGGCATACTCTGCGGCCAACATACTGGCATTCAACATCTTTCCTTTGGCATAGCCAGGATGAATGTTGCGACCTTGTATGTGAACTTCCGCGGCAGCAGCATTGAAGTTTTCGTACTCCAACTCGCCAATTTCGCCGCCGTCCATGGTGTAGGCATATTTTGCACCAAATTTCTTCACATCGAATTTCACCACACCGCGCCCAATTTCCTCGTCCGGCGTGAACCCAATCTTGATTTCACCATGCTTATAATCAGGATGCTCCATCATATATTGCGCGGCATACATGATTTCGGCCACGCCCGCCTTGTCGTCGGCGCCGAGCAAGGTCGTGCCGTCGGTGGTAATCATGGTTTGGCCTTTGTATTGCACCATTTCGGGAAATTCCGAAACGCGCAGGACGATGTTTTTTTCCTGGTTCAAGACAATGTCGCCGCCGTCATAGTTCTCAATGATTTGCGGCTTGATGTTGGCACCCGAAGCGTCAGGCGAGGTATCCACATGGGCGATAAAGCCGATGGCAGGAATTTCCCTGTCCACATTCGAAGGAATCGTGGCCATCACATAGCCGTATTCGTCCATTTCGGCCTGAATGCCAATATTTTGCAACTCGTCGCGGAGCATCCGCAAGAGGTTCAACTGCTTGGCGGTGCTGGGCTGCGAGTCGGAGTTTTCGTCGGAGGTGGTCTCAACAGAGACGTATCTCAGAAATTTGTCTAAAAGTTTTTCCATTTTTGTGTGGTTTAATTTAGCACAAAAATAGTCATTTTTTTGATAGCGAAAAACGGTTTACAAATCCGACAAACGGTCAGGCTCTGCATATCCTCACTATGACAGAACTAGGCCGGGACTATCTTTACCTACGGACGCTTACATCCACAATTGCTGCAGAATTTGCCTGAATTTTTGGCACCGCATTCGCATGTCCACATGGGAACATTTACATCTGAACTATTTGTTTTCTCGTAGCTTGCGCGCTTATCGGAATCCTCAATTCTCCTAAGGAGATCTTCCATCATTTTCAGATCCTCGCCCTTGCCTGCCGCTAACACCGCGCGGCGATCAAACTTCATTTTTACAAAGGGTCTTTCGGCAGGTACTCTGTAATAGAGGGCAATCGATCCCCCATCGAGCCTAGTGTAGTCGTAGCAGACTAACCTAGGGTCTTCCTCAAATTTGAGTTCGCCCCACGACGCCATGTCAATCTTCTCCGCCGCAGCGCGGACCTCCTCTGCCTGCTCTTCAGTCAAGTTCCACGTATACTCTTCCTTAATAAAGCCGTTGATCTCGGTCCGTCGCAAAATGACTGTACCGTCGCGTTGCCACATGACAGTATTGATGACACTCTTGGTACTGCCCATCATCATACCCGAAGATGATGAACAGAATTCGATGTCGATGATTTTACTGTAATTGTAGTTACCCATAGTCGCGGTATTATGAAAAAACAATCTTACTACTATTTATGTCTTATTTATTTTATCGTTTTTCGGCGCGTTTTCTTGCACGGCGGCGGTCTTTTGCCCACAAGCCATAGACTTCGCTCACGTTGCCAGCGGTCGTAAATGCCTGAATCTCATTCTTGTTGAGGTATTCCATCAAAACGGAAAATTCGTCCTTGGTGAGCAAGGCTTCCAATTCGATGGATTTTTCGTTGGTGTAGCCGCCGATGACCTCGTACAAAGTACATCCACGGTCAAGATCGTCGATGATGTAGCGGCGGATGCGGTCGTAGTCTTTCGACACGATGCACACGCGCTTGCGGTTATTGAGGCTGGCCGTGAAATAATCCACGATGATGCCATTGATCCAAGTGCCGATGAGGCCGATGACGACCATCTGGAACGGGTTGATGGCGAAGGCCGAGAGGCAGATGATGGCACCTGCCACGGTCACCGACTTGCCAATGTCGAAATGCAGGTATTTATTGACGATTTTGGCCAAAATGTCGAGGCCGCCCGTCGAGGCGTTGATGCTGAACATCAGCGTTTGTGCCGCGCTGAGAATCAGCACACAACAGAGCAAATCGAACCACGGGTTGCCCATCACCGACATGGCGCTGGGGTCGCCGCCGGGCATCTTGGCGATGTATTCGTTGGCCACGGCGAGGTTTTCCCAAGGGTAAATCCATTCGCAGACCTTGGTCAAGGGACCGAGAATCATGGCGCAATACACCGTTTTCAGGCCGAACTCCTTGCCAATCAGGATGTAAGCCAACACCAGCAAAATGGCATTGATGATGGAAATCATCATCGAAAGGCTGATGTTGATGCCCATGCCGCCGAAAATGTTGGTCAGCACAATGGACAAACCCGATATGGAGCCGACAATCAACTTGCTCGGAACGAGGAAATAATAGACGCAGACGGCCGTCATCAACATTCCAAAGGTCATAATGAGCAGCTCAACCCAAAATTTCTTGCTGGCCAAGGCCTGCCCGATTTCTTTCATTATGTCATTAAACTTAATCATAATACTTTGATTTACAGGTTTCTAATTTAAAAATTCCTATCAAAATTTGCGGCTGCAAAGGTCGGAATCTTTTTTGAGATTCGGAAAGGAAAATGAGAAATTTAATCTATAAATATTGATTCGGCCTGTTTGGATAGTTGAGTTTTTTCCAAAATTGCGAAATTTTACCAATTTTGGAAAAAACTCAAACTTTCAATCATAGTTCTTGAAAAGGTTGTTGTAATAAAGATTGAGCGGGTCGAACATCAAATCCCAGTTCTCTCCCCAAACAAGGTTTCCGTATTCCAATTTGTAATCAAGGAATCTGACGGGGTCGTAATATTGGTCGTATTGAGGATGCGGACGCTTGATGAAATACGGCTCAAAATCAACAACATTGCTCTTCCCATCTGCAAAAGTGACGCGAAGTTTGTAATCGCCGCAAGGCTCGATTCCTATTACATTGTATGGGTTCATGTCTTTATACCTTTTTGTTGATTCTCTCACAAGTAACTGTTTCTTTCAAGATATAGAAGCGATACCATTTCTCGGCAATCTGAATGGCAAATTCTTCCACAAATGCCTTGGCTTGCTCCATTTTTGCTTTTGGCAGATGCTCTTTGCCTCTCTTTTTCCGTGTCTTTATCTCTTTTAGTTTTCCATTCTCAAAATGGAACTCAAAGATGGTTTCATACTCACCACTGATGGCATGTGCATGAATCGGCTCATGGTCATTGGGTAGAGAAAGAATATGATACCTAAATATTCGTATATCTTTGGCATAGCTTCATTTTTAATCTACGCCGCAAAGATAAGCATTTTCTTGAAAATTCGATTCTATTGATGTGGATGCCACAAATTCATCGAGAAAGGAGTTTCTTAATATTTGGCCTATTTGGATAGTTGAGTTTTTTTCCAAAATTGTGATTTTTTCTCGATTTTGGAAAAAACTCAGATTACAAAAAAACTATTATTGGAACAAGTCATCCATCG
>ONVP01000137.1 GCA_900321315.1 uncultured Bacteroidales bacterium | reverse complement strand
GGTGAACGAGATGTCGAACGGGCGCGAGAGGCTGCCGTCGGCTTTCTTCTCCACCAACTTGCCCGGATATTTTTCGGCATTGATGGGCGCGATATAGAAATTGGCACCGTTGTGGTTGAAGGTCTCGCCTTCCTTCAGCTCGCAAATGTGCTTCGACGAGAAGCAATGCCAGCCGCCGTCCTTGCTCTTCACGATGACGGGCAGCCACACGCAAACGGGATGCCCGTGGATTTCCGTGATGTGGAAACAATACGAGTCGCCAGTGTGGCCGAAGATGAACGACTTGGCGTCGAACTCCTCTTGGTGCTGGCTTTCCTCGTCGTGTGCAAAACCTTGGCTTGGCGCCAATGTCAGCAACGCGAGGAAAAGAATGAGGATGCTATGCTTCAAAACATTTTTCATGCTTTGTTTTCTTTGTTCAAGTTCTTGATATAGTGGGTATAAACGCAGGTTTCCGCAATCAATGCAACCAAATAGGCCGAAGCGGTTATGATGACAAAAGCCTTGGCACCTTGCTTGACGAAGATGATGTAAAGCACCAACGCAGCCACGGTGAGCAACATCTTGATTCCTTTATACACAAGCAGCCATGTGAGTTTGTTGGAACTATTGTCCACGTTTTTCTGCATCAGGTGGCAATAGAACGCGCCCAGAATCATGAAGAGGTTGGGAGCCATCGCCATCCAATTGTTCCACCAAGGCTTGTCGGCAAAAGCAGTGAGCAGGATGCCGTCGAGCACGAGGCAGATGAGCAGAAACACGGCCAAGTATTTTGTCAGCACATTCTTTTTCATAGTTCTACGCAAATGGTCAGGTGGTTGTCGTGATTCTCGGTGAAGCCGCCCTTGATGGCAAACTCGCGCTGCTCGCCGTTTTTCTCGGTGAGGCTGATTTTGCCTTCTTCAAGGATGGCGACGATGGCGGCATGGTGCTCCAGCAGGGTGAATGGCCCCATCTGGCTTGGCACGGTGGCCGCAGTGACTTCGCCCTCAAACAGTTTTGCGTTCGGTGAGATGATTTCGACTTTCATGACACCTTTTAATTAATTTGCGGCGTTTTTCAGCAACTCTTCTCCCTTGGCGATGGCCTCGTCGATGGTGCCCACAAGGTTGAAGGCCGCCTCGGGATACTGGTCCACTTCACCGTCCATGATCATGTTGAAGCCGCGGATGGTTTCCTCAATCGGCACCATCACGCCCTTCAAGCCCGTGAACTGCTCGGCCACATGGAAAGGCTGCGACAGGAAGCGCTGCACACGGCGGGCGCGGTGGACGACAATCTTGTCCTCTTCCGAGAGTTCTTCCATGCCAAGGATGGCGATGATGTCTTGCAGTTCCTTGTTGCGTTGCAGCAATTGGATGACACGCTGTGCAGTGTTGTAGTGCTTCTCGCCGATGATGTTCGGGTCGAGGATGCGCGAGGTGGAGTCGAGCGGGTCCACGGCGGGATAGATGCCCAACTCGGCAATCTTACGGCTCAACACCGTAGTGGCGTCCAAGTGCGAGAAAGTGGTGGCGGGTGCAGGGTCGGTCAAGTCGTCGGCAGGCACATAGATGGCTTGCACTGAGGTGATTGACCCGTTCTTCGTGGAAGTGATGCGTTCCTGCATCAAACCCATTTCGGTGGCCAATGTAGGTTGGTAACCCACGGCGGAAGGCATACGGCCCAGCAAAGCCGACACCTCCGAACCGGCTTGGGTGAAGCGGAAGATGTTGTCGATGAAGAGCAGGATGTCGCTTTGGTCGTCGTTGGTGTCGTCGCGGAACGATTCGGCCACGGTCAGCCCTGAAAGGGCGACAGAAACACGCGCTCCGGGCGGCTCGTTCATCTGGCCGAAAACCAAGGTGGCCTGCGAGGTGGCAAGGGCTTTCTTGTCGATTTTCGACAAATCCCAGTCGCCTTCTTCCATCGCCTTGACGAATTCGTCGCCGTATTTGATGATGCCCGACTCGATCATTTCGCGAAGCAGGTCGTTGCCCTCGCGGGTGCGCTCGCCCACGCCGGTGAACACTGAATAGCCGTTGTGCCCCTTCGCGATGTTGTTGATGAGTTCCATGATAAGCACCGTCTTGCCCACGCCCGCGCCTCCGAAGAGGCCGATTTTACCGCCTTTCAGGTAAGGCTCCAAGAGGTCGATGACCTTGATGCCGGTGAACAGCACCTCCTTCGAGGTGGCCAAGTCTTCATACTTGGGCGGCTCGCGGTGGATGGGGTATTCCGTCGTGCGGTCGAGGCTGCCGATGCCGTCGATGGCGTCGCCCGTCACGTTGAGCAGGCGGCCTTTGATTTGGTTGCCGATGGGGATGGAGATGGGTTTGCCCGAAAGGGTGACTTCCATGCCGCGCATGAGGCCGTCGGTCGAGTCCATGGCGATGGTGCGCACCGAGTCCTCGCCAATGTGCTGCTGGCATTCCAGCACCACGCGCTTGCCGTTGGGGCGGACCACCTCAAGGGCATCGTGAATCTTCGGAAGGTCGGCCTCGCCGCCTTTGAAATAGACGTCAACAACGGGGCCGATGATTTGTGTGATAGTACCTTTTGACATTTTTTATAGTGTGTTTTTCCTATTTTTTTCAAGAAAAATTTGGCCGCAAATATATCAAATAATTAATTCGGTTCAACAGTTTTTGCAGAAAAAGTCAAAAAAGAGGTTGAAAAGGCCTGAAAAACCAATTTTTTAGCCGCTGCATTTCATAAAACCGTATTTTTGCACGATGATTCAGATTAGAGAAGTTACCACGAAAAAGGATTTGAAGGCATTTGTGCATTTCCCCAATGCGCTATACGAAGGCAATCCCCATTATGTTCCCCAAATCGAGTCGATGGAACGCGACACACTGACGCCTGCGAAGAACCACGCCTTTGAGGTTTGTGAGGCGAAATATTGGCTGGCGTATGATGAAGGCAACCGCATCGTTGGCCGCGTGGCAGGCATCGTCAATAGGAAATACAACGAGAAGACTGGCGAAAGAATCTGCCGCTTTGGCTTTATCGATTTTACTGACAATCAGGAGGTTTCAAAGACCTTGATGGACACCGTCGAGCGATATGCCAAGGAGAAGGGCATGGCCACGATGTGCGGCCCGATGGGCTTCCTTGAATTCGACACGGCAGGGGTGCTTGTGGAAGGCTTCGACCAATTGCCTACGGCCTACGGCAAATACAACGCGCCTTACTATGAGCGGCACCTCACCAGATTGGGCTATGTCAAGGATGTTGATTTTGTTGAATACCAGATACTTGTTCCAGAAGTCATTCCCGAACGCTACGAGCGGATGTCGCAACTGGTGTCGGTCAAGAACAGCCTGCATCAGGCCGAGTTTGGCAGCCGCGCCGAGCTTGAGCCATATTTGGACGGCGTGTTCCGCTGCCTCAACATGGCCTATTCGAAACTGCATGGCTTCACGGAACTCACGCCCGGACAATGCAACGACCTGAAGAGGCAGTTCCTGTCCAACATCAACCCCGACTATGTTTCCATCATCCTCGACACCAACGAGGAAGTGGTCGGCTTCGGCGTGGCGCTGCCCTCGCTCTCCAAGGCCATGAAAAAGGCCAAGGGCAGCCTCTTCCCACTCGGATGGCTGCATCTGATGAAGGCGTTGAGGAAAAACGACACCATCGACTTGCTCCTCATCGCCATCGACGAGAAATACAAGAACAAGGGCGTGAACGCCATGATTTTCAACAAGTTCGCCAAAGGCATCACCAAAAACGGCATCAAGTTCATCGAGTCGACACGCGAGCTGGAAGACAACACGAGTGTGCAGAACCTGTGGCACTACCTTGAACACACATTGACCAAACGTGCAAGACTATATAAGAAGGAGATACGATGAGAACACACCTGCTGAAACAAAACTGCGCAAGATATAGGGCACCGCAAGAAGCCCAGGCCAAAGGCATTTATCCTTATTACAAGCCTATCGAATCGGAGCAGAGCACCGTGGTGAAAATCAACGGGAAGGATGTGCTCATGTTCGGCTCCAACAGCTACCTCGGCCTCGCCAACGACCCGCGCCTGAAAGAAGCCGCCATCGGAGCCATCAGGAAATACGGCACCAGTTGCTCCGGCTCGCGTTTCCTCAACGGAACGCTCGACATCCATGTGGAGTTGGAGGAGAAATTGGCCAAGCTGGTGGGCAAGGAGCAGGCCCTGTGCTTCAGCACGGGTTTCCAAGTCAACCTCGGCGTGGTGTCGGCGCTTTGCGGAAGAAACGACTACCTGCTTTTGGACAGCCTCGACCACGCCTCCATCATCGAGGGCAGCCGCCTCTCGTTCGCCAAGGTGTGGAAATACAACCACAACGACATGGAGCAATTGGAGGCCAAGCTGAAGCTCTGCAACCCCGAAAGCGTCAAGCTCATCGTGGCCGACGGCATTTTCTCGATGGAAGGCGACATCGTCAAGCTGCCCAAAATGGTGGAACTGGCCGAACAATACAACGCCGACATCATGATTGACGACGCGCATGCCTTGGGCGTGCTGGGCCGTCAGGGACGCGGCACCGCCGACCATTTCGGCCTCACCGACAAAGTCGATTTGGTCATGGGCACCTTCTCCAAGTCGTTCGGCTCGTTGGGAGGCTTCATCGCCGCCGACTCCGACACCATCAACTTCCTGAAACACAACGCCCGCTCGCTCATCTTCAGCGCAAGCATGCCGCCCGCAAACGTGGCTTCCGTCAGCAAGGCCATCGACATCATGCTCGGCGAGCCGGAGCGCATCGGGCACCTCTGGAAATTGAGCGACTACGCCCGCAAGCAGTTCCAAGACCGCGGCTTCGACACGGGCCTTAGCTGCACGCCCATCATCCCGCTCCTTGTGCGCAACTCGGAAAAGGCTTTCTGGCTGTGCAACAAGCTGTTGGACGACGGCGTCTTCGTCACGCCCGTCATCGCACCCGCCGTGCCCGAGGAGGATGTCTTGATACGTTTCGCGCTTATGGCCACCCACACCTTTGAGCAGGTGGATGTGGCGGTTGAGAGAATCACGACAGCGTTTAGGGAGGCTGGAGTGATAGGATCGCCTGTCGTGGCGCTGCCGTAAGCCGCTGACCTACGATTGCCTTGGTTTTGTGGACGATGTGTTTGCACTTCCAAAAATAATGCGTACCTTTGCAGCCAGAAAAACCATAAATTATGACAACAACAGCTTTAATGAACCCTCAGCAAGCCCAGATGATTGTCACGCTGGAAGACAAGGCTTTGGTTCCTGACATCAAAAGAGTGCTTAGGATGATTCGCGGAGTGACATCGGTGCGCATGGCTCGCGTCGATGACGACAGCCGAATCTCGCCAGCCCTTCATGCACGCATCAAAAAGGCCCGTGAGGAATCGGCACACGGCGAAACCATCGTATGCAACACGCCTGACGAGATGCAGAAATACTTCGACAGTCTATGATTTACACAATCGAATATTCCAAGGATGCCGACAAGACATTGAAGAAATGGAAGAAATCGAATCCGCAACTATTCAAGAAGGCTACACGTATTCTGTTCGACATCATGGAACATCCCCGTACAGGTCTTGGTCATCCAGAACCTCTCATTGGAGGTCGCGATGTGACCTACTCACGCCACATCACAGCTCACGACCGAATCATCTATGACATTATCGACGGCTGTGTCACCGTCCTAATCATTCAGGCAGAGGAGCACTACGATGACAAATAATCAAAATTAAAGTTTTGCCTATCGCGCAGCGCCAAACATACCCTTTGAGGATAGCCCTTACACAGACTTGAGAATGCCCCTTAAGCAGAAGTGAGAATACCCCTTAAGCACGAGTGAGTATAGCCTTGACACAGAAGCGAGAATATTAGTGACATCGAGCTGAGTATATTAGTGACGTTTGATGTTGTATACGAGTGACATTGAAGTGTGTATACGAGTGACGCTGAAAGGTGTTGATGATAACTTCGACCAGTTG
>ONVP01000086.1 GCA_900321315.1 uncultured Bacteroidales bacterium | reverse complement strand
GGTGGAATGATTGCGTCGGCCCTGTAGGGACACACCGCGTGTGTCCGCCCAAATTGAATTTATTATGGTTTCGCGGACGCACGCGGTGCGTCCCTACAAATCCCCTGCTGGAATTTTCTGGCGGGGGATTTTTGTTTGGTCTGTAGGGCTGTCACACCGTGGCAGCCGCGTGGAAACCCAAGCGGTTGCCGCAAGGATGGATGGCTTTACGTTCTCGTCCAATTTCGGCGTGCGCGAGAGAATCCAATAGATTTTTAAAGTTTCGAAATTATCAGACGGTGTGAGAAAAATGTGACGAAAAATCTCAAAAACAGAGATTTTTGTTACTTTTGCAAAAAATAATCGACCATGGCTGTATGGACCATGTTCTATGGAATCATCTTTTCCATGTATGCATATCCCAAACAACAAAAAACATGAACAAGAAACTGTATCGTTCTATTGCGAACAAAAAACTCAGCGGCGTGTGCGGCGGCATTGCCGAGTATTTCGATTTGGATCCTACAATCATCAGAATATTGTGGATTGTCTTGACGCTTTTCTCGGCGGCTTTCCCTGGCATATTGGCCTACATCATTTGCGCCTTGATTATGCCACAGCAAAACCAAATAGAGAATCCGTAATATATTGATTTTCAAATTTATTCAACCATCAAAACCAAACCTTTCAGGTAGGCTCCCTCGGGGTGGAAGATGTTGATGGGATGGTCGGCGGGCTGCGAAAGCTGGTCGATGATGCGCACGTTGCGCTTGGCTTCAATTGCGGCAGCGGTGACGATGCCTTGGAACGTGGCCTTATCGACGGCTTGCGAACAGCTGAAGGTGAAAATCAAGCCGCCTTTCGACACGCGCTTGATGGCTTCCGCATTGATGAACCGGTAGCCGCCCAAGCCGCGATGGCGGTCGTGGTGCCGCTTGGCGAAGGCTGGAGGGTCGAGGATGATGAGGTCGAAGGCGCCTTGGCGCATGTCGGCCACATATTCCTTCATGTCGGCCACATAGCATGGGTTTTCTTCTTTCGAGAAGCCGTTCAGCTCAAGGTTGGCCTCGGCGATGGCGATGGCCTTTTTCGAAGAATCGACGGTGACGGCCCGACTGGCACCGCCCATCAAGGCCGCCACGGAGAATCCTCCCGTGTAGCCAAAGGCATTCAGCACGGTTTTGCCTTGCGCAAAATGACGTACCAACTCACGGTTTTCGCGCTGGTCGAGGAAAAAACCCGTTTTTTGGCCTTCCTCCCAATTGGGAAGATAGCGGCAATCGTTCTCCAAAATCACTTCATCAAGTTGGTTTCCAAACAAATAGCCATCCTCTATCACGGCATCTTCCTTGCCCATGCGGTGCATGGCTTCGGCGCTTTTGTTATAAACGGCTTGCAGACCGAGGTCGGGCAATAGTTTCAGGGCGGCCACGATTTCGTTCAAGTGGAGCGCCATGCCTTCGGTTTGGGCTTGCACCACGGCGGTGTGGCCGTAAACATCGATGATGAGGCCTGCCAAACCATCGCCTTCCGAATGCACAAGGCGGAAACAATTGGTGTGGGCTTTGCCGACAAGTCCCGTGCGCTTGCGCACATCGAGGGCGCGGTTGAGCTTGTCGAGGAAAAACTTTTGGTCGATTTTGCTGTTGTCGAAGCTGAGCATTTTCACAGCGATGCTGTCTGATTCGCAGAAGCCAGTGCCAAGGATTTCGCCATCGTAGTCGGTGACGGTAACCGTGTCGCCGGCCTGAAGTCCCTCGTCTGCGCTGTGGATGGCACCCGAGAACACCCACGGGTGGAAACGGCGCAAAGCGTCGTCCTTGCCTTGGTTGAGCCGTATGACAGGATAGAGCGGAGTTTGTTCCATAAGTGTCGATTTTGGGTGCAAAGATAGTCTTTCTGACGGTTTGAACTGAAAAAATGTGTAATTTTGTGGCCTGAAAACAAGAGTAAAAAGAAATCCAATATGAAAGTTGCAACATTATTAGGCGAGCGTTTCAAAAAGGCACCAGCCGACTGCGTTTTCGACAGTCAGGCGCTGATGGTGCGCGGCGGTTATATCAAGTCGGTGGGAACAGGTTTGTTCTCCTTCTTCATGCCGGCCAAACGCATCGCGAAGAAAATCGAGAATATTATCCGCGAGGAAATGGATCGCATTGATGGTCAAGAGGTTATGTTTCCCGTTGTCATGCCGGGCACGCTGTGGCAGGAGTCGGGGCGTTTCAGCAGCATCGGCTCTGAACTGCTTCGCTTCAAGGACCGCAACGGCATTGACATGGTGTTGGGCATGACCCATGAGGAAGCTGCCGTGCAACTTGCTCGCGATGCCGCGAAGAGCTACACGCAATACCCCTTCATGATTTACCAAATCCAGACCAAGTTCCGCGACGAACCCCGTTCGCGTGGCGGCCTCATCCGCACCCGCGAGTTCACGATGAAGGATGCCTACAGCTTCCACACCTCGCAAGAGGACTTGGAGCAATATTACGCCGAGGCTTATCATGCCTACGAGCGCATTTTCGCCCGTGCCGGTGTGCCCGACGTGGTGGCCGTCAAGTCCGATTCGGGCATGATGGGCGGTCGTGTGTCGCATGAGTTCATGCTGCTCAGCGAAATCGGTGAGGACACCATCGTCATCTGCCCCGAATGTGGCTACCGCTCCAACAGCGAAGCCGCCGACTGCATCGTCCACAACGAGGAATACCCAGTTGAGCCTTTGGAAGAGGTTTTCACCCCCGACCAAAAGACCATCGAGGACGTCTGCAACTATCTCCATGCTTCGCCTTTGCAATCCTGTAAAGCTGTTCTGTATCAGCGCAATATGGATGATTCATTGGTCATCGTCTTCCTGCGCGGCGACCTTGAAGTGAACGAAACCAAACTCCGCAACCTGCTTGGTGCCGAAGTCCATGCCGCCACCGTCACGCCTGAAATGGGCATTTGCGCCGGCTTCATCGGGCCGAAGGGTCTGCCGGAAGGCATCACTGTGGTTTACGACGAGTCGCTGAAGACCTTGAACTCGTTTGTGGCAGGTGCCAACAAAGTGAACTACCACTACAAGGGCATGAACATGGCCCGCGACTTGGGCGAGGTGAAGTACGACAGCGTGGCCAAGGCCACCGCCGGAGGCATCTGCCCTGTGTGCGGCAAGCACAGTATCACCATCAGCCGTGGCATCGAGGTGGGCAACATCTTCCAACTCGGCACGAAATACACCGAGTCGATGAACATGCAGTACCTTGACAGCGACAACACGCTGAAATACCCCATCATGGGCTGCTACGGCATCGGCGTGGGCCGTTTGATTGCCTCGGTCTGCGAGGTGAGCCACGACGATTACGGCCCGATTTGGCCCATCACCATCGCGCCTTGGCAGGTGCAGCTGTGCGCCTTGCGCGTGGCCGACGAAAACGTGCGCCGCGTAGCCGATAAGGTTTACGACGACCTGAAAAAGGCTGGCGTTGAGGTGCTTTACGACGACCGAAACATCAGCGCGGGCGTGATGTTCAGCGATGCCGACCTTCTCGGTGTGCCGCTGCGCATCGTGGTGAGCCCGAAGACCTTGGAGCGCAACGCCATCGAGTTCGCCAGCCGCGACAAGAGCTTCAAGGCTGACCTCAACCCCGACAATGTCGTTGCCGAGGTGAAGGCCAAGATTGCTGAGATGGTTGCGGCTTTGACGCCGGAGGATTAACGTGGTGTGCCGCATCTCTACAACGTAAAATCAAAAATCCCGTCAATTCAGTTTGGCGGGATTTTTTGTTCCCTCTTCTTTAAAGTTTTGTATTTTTGCGGAAATATTTCAAAAATGCCCAACCAGAATCCCGAACAAATCGCCCGCGACAAAATCGACAACCTGCTTGAATTGGCAGGCTGGAAGATTCAGTCGAAAAGCAAGATTGACTTTTCGGCGGGAATCGGTGTGGCTGTTCGGGAATATCAGACCGATGCTGGGCCGGCTGATTATGTGTTGTTTGTCAATCGCAAGCCCGTGGGCATCATTGAGGCCAAACGCGAAGAGGAAGGTGCAAACCTCACCGTTGCCGAAGAGCAGTCGTTGCGCTATGCCAACGCGAAACTGAAATACCTGAACAATGAGCCGCTGAACTACATTTATGAAACGACAGGCACATTGACCCATTTCACCGACTACAGCGACCCGAAACCACGCTACCGAACCGTTTTTGCCTTTCATAAACCCGAAACGATTGCCGAATGGATTCGCAACGGACGGAGTTTGAGGAGCCGCTTGCAGGATTTCCCTGAATTGGACACAACAGGTTTACGTCCAGCACAGATAAAAGCGGTAGTGAATCTCGAAGAATCTTTCAAGAACAACCGTCCACGCGCCTTGATTCAGATGGCCACGGGCGCAGGCAAAACTTTCACGGCCATCACGTTCATTTACAGGTTGTTGAAATTTGCCAAGGTCAAGCGCATCTTGTTCCTTGTCGATACCCGCAATCTGGGCGAGCAAGCCGAGCAAGAGTTTATGAACTTCCGCCCTAACGACGACAACCGCAAGTTCACCGAACTGTATAATGTGCAGCGGCTCTCGTCGAATTATATTGCCAACGACAGCCAAGTGTGCATTTCCACCATTCAGCGGCTCTATTCCATCCTGAAAGGGGAAGATCTGGACGAATCCGCCGAAACCGACAATCCAAACGAATCGTCGTGGATGCAGCAGAAGATTCGGGAGCAGCATGCCATCCCTGTGGAATACACGCCAAAAGTGCCCATAGAACAGTTTGATTTTGTGGTGATTGACGAGTGCCACCGTAGCATTTACAACCTTTGGAAGCAAGTCCTTGACTATTTCGACGCTTTCTTCATCGGCTTGACCGCCACGCCTGACAAACGCACTTTCGGTTTCTTCAATGAGAATGTGGTGAGCGAATACACCTACGAACAATCGGTTATCGATGGTGTGAATGTGCCTTACGATGTCTATTCCATCGAAACGGAAATCTCAAGAAACGGTAGCCTCATCAAAGCGGGTTGGTATATCGACCATCGCGATAAGGTGACACGCAAAACGCGCTGGCAACAGGTGGATGAGGACGTTGCATACACAAATACCAACCTCGACCGTTCTGTGGTGAACCCCAGCCAGATACGCACAGTCATCCGTCACTTCCGCAAGGCTTTGATGGAGGAGATTTTCCCGAGTCGTTACGATGAAAACGGACAATACGAGGTGCCGAAAACATTGTTTTTCGCCAAGACCGACAGCCACGCCGACGACATCATAAAGATTGTGCGCGAGGAGTTTAATGAGGGCAACGACTTCTGCAAGAAAGTGACCTACAAGATTGATGAAGACCCCAAGTCGGTGCTGAATCGTTTCCGCAACCAATACTATCCGCGCATTGCCGTGACGGTGGATATGATTGCCACCGGCACCGACGTGAAACCGCTCGAAGTGCTTCTGTTTATGCGTGATGTGCGCAGTGCCAATTACTTTGAGCAGATGAAAGGCCGCGGCACCCGCACCATCAACGATGACTCGCTGCAATTGGTGAGCCGCACGGCCAAATCGAAGACCCATTTCGTGATTGTGGATGCCGTGGGCGTCACCCAAACCAAAAAGACCGACAGCCGACCGCTCGAGCGCAAACCCACCGTGCCGCTGAAGGATTTGTTGGGTGCCGTCACAATGGGCGTTGCTGAAGAAGATTTGTTCACTTCGTTGGCCAACCGACTGATTCGCCTCAACAAGGAAGTGACTGAAAAAGAGAAGGAGAAAATTGAAACCCTGTCGCGGGGCAAATCGTTGGGACAAATAAGCGCGGAACTTCTCTCGGCTTTCGACCTTGACAAAATCGATGAGGAGGCGCAAAAAGAATTGTCACAAATTCCGCCAGCCGAAATGACACCCGCCCTTGAGGAAGAGATACGGAAAAAGGCGCAACAACGGTTGGCCGACATTGCCAGCAGTACCTTCAACGGCGAACTGAACGAATACATTATCACCGTCCGCAGCCTCCACGACCAGAAGATTGACACGATTAACATTGATGCCGTTTTGAAAAGCGGATTCAACAGTTTCACGCTCGAAAAGGCGAAGGAGACGGTTAAGGATTTCACGGAATATCTTGAACAGCACAAGGACGAGATTTTGGCGTTGAGCATCTTTTACAACCAGCCCTACAACCGCCGCAACCTGACGCTGAAAATGGCGCAGGAGCTTCTCGAAAAACTGAAACAGGACAAGCCTCTCTTAGCACCTGCATACGTTTGGGATGCCTATTGTGCCATCGAAAATGTGAAGGCGGCGCAACCCAAGGCTGAACTCACAGCTCTCGTCTCGTTGGTGCGTCACGCTTGCGGCATCGACCAAAAACTGACTGCCTTCGACAGCACCATTGAGAAAAACTTCAACACGTGGCTCTTCCGGCAACACGCAGGCAACCACAACCGCTTCACGCCTGAGCAGATAGAATGGCTGCGGATGATCAAAGACCACATCGTGAGCAGTTACCACCTCGACCTCGACGACCTTGACTACACGCCCTTCGACGCCCAAGGCGGACGCGGCAAGATGTACCAATTGTTTGGAAATGAGATGGAAAAGATAATTGAGGAGTTGAATGAGGTATTAGTGGCATAAATTGTTGTATATTTGCAAAAAATTAGAAGAGATGATAAAGTATCCATTACACTACCAAAACGAAGATGATTTTGAGAATTTGGTTACATTGATTTGTAAGAAAATTCTTGGAGAAGGCGTTATTCCTTTTGCCAAGGGACGCGATGGTGGAAAAGATGGACGTTTCACGGGTACTGCAAATTGTTTTCCAAGTGAAAATGACCCTTGGCAGGGAAACATTATCATTCAAGTCAAACATACTGAAAAAATACAAGCAAGTTGTTCTGATTCCGATTTCAACAAAATCATAGGGGATGAAATCGACAAGATAAAAATCCTCAAATCCAAAAGTGAGATCGACTATTATTTGTTATTTACGAACCGGAAATTAACGGGAGGTGCTGATTCAATAATAGTCAAGCGCATAAAAGATGAAACTGGCGTTGAGAATAATCTTATTGCCGAAGAAAAAATACAGCAATATCTGATACAATTTCCTGATGTGGTAAAAATGGCTGGTCTTAACAAGTTACTTATGCCGTTGGAGTTTGACGATTCTGACATTCGTGATGTTGTCCTGGCAATAAAGGATGCCTTAAAGGCTAAAGATGTTAGAACTATCATCGATTTTTCAAAACCAGAGTTAACCAAGAAAAACGAATTAAACAATTTGTCGGAGGATTATTTTTCAAATGTGATTCAATCTGAGTTCGCTGATTTTTCGAGAATAGAAAGCTTTTTGTCAGACCCGATAAATGAAGAAGTGAAAGAAGGGTATGAGGATGCGATTTCGGATTTGAATGCCAAGATTACCATTCATCGTGATAAATATGGTGGATTTGAAGAAATCATCGACGATGTTTACGACAAGGTAATAGGCCAAAGTGGTGACTCTTTGAAAGGCAATAAAAGGTTGGTACGGACGTTGTTACATTATATGTATTGCAAATGCGACATTGGTAAAAAGGCGTAAATATGTTATCACCCGACAAACATACTATAATAAGGTTCTCGGTTCTGTACTTGGCCGGTTTGATGTTGAAAGAGATTCGACGCAACGGCATCATCAAATACGATGAATTGAAATCTTTTGTCGATTACTCCGTTGGCAGGTCGGTGGGCGATAATTTCGAATATGCACTGTCATTTCTTTTCCTTCTCGATAAGATAAAGTATGAACAAGGTTTGGATTCATTTATAACTAACCAGTAAGCATTATGAAACTTGTAAGAGTTTTTTCAAATAAGAATTTTATCAACATCAAGTTCGATGAACGTTTCAATGTGGTTTTGGCAACCATACAAGATGTAATCAATAAAAAGGACACGCATAATCTTGGCAAAACATCGTTAGTCCGTGTCATCGATTTCCTGTTGCTTGGTGAGTTTTCAAAGAAAAAGGGATTGCTGTCCAATCCAATTTTTTCCGGGCAGGTTTTTTATTTGGAAATATTGCTTAATTCAGGGAAATACCTTGTAATACGTCGTGCAATTGATTCTGCGACAAAAATCTCTTTCCATATTGATGATGTTCCATTAAACGGTTTTGTTGCACCTACTTCTTGGGACGATGAAGATGTCGCTTTTGATAAAGCCAAAGACAAATTGAATGAATACCTTGGCTTTGATGTTATTACAAAATGGCCTTATAGGAAGTCTGTCACCTATTTTTTGCGTACCCAACAGGACTACTTGGATGTTTTCCAACTCGGAAAATTTAAAGGAAGTCATTCTGATTGGAAACCTTTTGTGTTTGATTTGCTTGGATTTGATGGTGAGTTAATAGCCAAAAAATATGATTTGGAAAATCAAATTACAGAAAAGCAAAAAACCTATCTCGCCATTATAAACGAAGCAAATGTCAATCCTGAAGAGAGGGACAAAATTCTGGGTATGATTGACATCAAGAACCAAGAAAAAGAGACCGCCTTGTCTTCAATTGACAAGTTCAATTTTTATTCGCAAGACAAAAACCTTACTAAGGAAATCATCGAAGACCTTGACATTAGAATCCAAACCATCAGTACGGAACGATATAGGATTTCTTATCAAATTAAGAAAACAGAAGACTCATTACGTCAAACGATTGAGGAAGTCAATCTGGAGAAATTGCAAGAATTGTTCGATGACACAAAGTTGTTTTTCCCCAACGAACTGAAAAAGCAATTCAAAGACCTCGAATTGTTCAACGACGCCATTTCCTCAGAAAGAAAGAAATTCCTAAAAGAAAACCTTGAAAAACTCCGTGTCGAATATAATGCTGTAGATGAACAGATACGGTCTTTGGAGTCACAAAAAAGCGAAAAACTCACATTCCTGACAGAAAGCGATTCATATACGAAATTCAAGTCATACCAAAAGCAACTTTCTGTTGTGGAATCTGAATTGCTGACTCTGAACGAAAAATTACGTTTGATTGACAGGTCAGTTGAAATACAGGACGAAATAAAAAAAATCAAGTTACAATTAAAATAGGTCGGCAGAAACACGCCGATTTGCGTAGGATTTTCAATCAGATTATCGTTGATGTAGTAGGTACCAATGCCATCATTTCAATTAAGCAGAATGACCAAGGTAATGTTGAATATTCAGCCGAATATCAGAATCTTCAACAGATCAGCACTTCCGAGTCGGATGGAACCACATACAAGAAATTGCTTTGTGCTGCATTTGATTTGTCGCTGCTCATACATTATTCCAACAACTCATTTTTCAGGTTTGTGTATCACGATGGCATTTTTGAGGGGTTGGACGACCGTATTAAAGTGCGTCTGTTGGACTCCGTGAAATCAATTTGCCAGCAATACAACTTGCAGTATATTGTGTCAATGATTGATTCCGACATTCCAAAAATGTTGGATGGCACTCCTTATCCCATTCAACCTTCAGAAATTTGTTTGCAATTGAATGATCGTGATGACAACGGAAAACTATTCAAACAAAGTTTCTGAAAAGTATTATGCCCACCTACCCAACATATAAATTAGGCGAAATAATAGATAAAGTACCAATTGAATTCAAAGTCAAACAGAAGGAGTATTTATCCAATGGGAAGTTTCCTGTTGTTGACCAAGGACAAGATTTGATTGGGGGATTTGTTGATGATGAATCATTGTTGGTAAAAACCGAACTGCCCGTTATTGTTTTTGGCGACCATACAAAAGCAAAGAAATTCATTGATTTTCCTTTTGTTGCGGGTGCTGATGGAACAAAAATTATCAAACCGAAAAAGGAATTTTTCATTGAGCCAAAATTATTCTATTGGTTCCTTCATTGTGTAAAATTTCCAGATAAAGGTTATGCAAGACATTTCCAATATCTTCTGAAATCGGATATCGCGGTTCCCCCTCTCCCCACCCAGCAAGCCATAGTCACCCGCATAGAATCCCTCTTCGCCGAACTCGACAAGGCCGCAGTGCACCTGCGCACCGCTCAGCAGCAACTGAAAACATACCGCCAGGCCGTGCTCAACCATTGGCTGAATAATGATGATGGGAAATGGGAGATGGTGAAATTGGGTGAGGTGGCGGAAATGTGTTTGGGCAAAATGTTGGATAAAAACAAAAACAAAGGAACGTATCAGCCATATCTACGGAATGTCAATGTTCGATGGGGCAGTTTTGATTTGGATGATTTGTTAGAGATGAAATTTGAAGAATCAGAACAAGATAGGTATGGAATACAAATTGGAGATTTGATAATGTGTGAAGGCGGAGAGCCAGGAAGATGCGCTATATGGAATGCAACTGTTCCGAATATGAAAATTCAGAAAGCATTGCATAGAATAAGAGTTAAGAATTTGATTTACAACAAGTTTGTATATTATCTTTTTTTGTTGTATGCGCAAAACGGTCGTCTTGAAAAGTATTTTACAGGTACGACCATAAAACACTTGACCGGTCAATCTTTAAAATCCATTGAAATTCCACTTCCTCCGCTTCCCGACCAGCACCGCATAGTGCAGGAAATAGAATCTCGTCTGTCGCAGGCCGAGGCTGCCGAGGCAATCATTGCCGAAGCCTTGCAAAAAACCGAGGCGCTGCGGCAAAGCATACTCAAGAAGGCGTTCAGCGGGGAGTTGGTGTGAAAAAAATCATTATTTGTTTGTGTATTAAATGATAAAGTGTTATTTTTGCACCGTTTTCATATGCACTGAAAATAGTGCAAAAACGCTGAAAATATGGAAGTGGTACTGTTCAATAAGCCTTTGCCTATAGAGGCAGTGCAGGGCAAGTCGTTGCGGTGCAACGGCATACCGCCCGATGTGTGGATGTGTTTTGAAGTCGCCAAAACTTCCTACAAGGGCCAGCCAATGTTGTTGCTTAAGCAGGTCGTTGAGCAGAATTATGCGCCAAAGCAGTTGAAGTTCTTTGCCGATTGCTTGGGTAATGTGTTTGGCGTTCCGGTTTCGTTTGTGTTCGAGTCCATGCCCTACTATTTGCGTGAACGCCTGTTCGAGAAGAATGTTTATTTCATCGTCAGCAACAAGTATGTGTTTTGGCCGTCGCTGTTCATTAACACCATATCGAAAGAAGCCAAGCCCCATTCTTTCCTGACAACGGCTGCGCAATATCTGCTGCTGTTCCATTTGCAGAAGTCGAGCCTTCAAGGGTTTACGGCACGGGAAATTGCCGAGCGTACACCGCTGCAATATACCACAGTCACCCGTGCCATAAGGGTTTTGGCTGAATTGGGCCTGTGTCGAATTGCGAAAGATGGGCAGCGTTTCAAAAGAATCTGGTTCGAAGCGTCAGGTGCATCGCTGTACAATATGGCCGAGCCATTTCTTCTAAGTCCAATAAAAGCCGTGCATTACTGCGATGTGTTGCCCGAAGGCCACAATATGCTGTTGGCTGGAGCAAGCGCACTATCGCGGCACACGATGCTCAACGACGACGACGCTATCACCTACGCCGTTGATTCACAATCCTTCGGCGCACTCAAGTCCGATTTCAGTTTCCTCAATCCGATTGAGGGCAGATACAGGGTTGAAGTTTGGAGCTATAGTCCAATTCCGAGCGAAAACGAGACGGTCGACAAATTGTCGTTGGCCTTAAGCTTGAAAGACTCCGACGACCCGAGAATAGAAAAAGAGATAAAAACAATGCTTGAAGGCTTATGGTAACAGGTTTTGATGTCTTTAGGGAGGCAATGTCGCAATTTGCCGACAATTTCGTGGTTATCGGCGGAACGGCCTGCGATGTGAGTTTGGCGAACACCGGACGCACAAGGCACGCAACCAAGGACATAGATGTTATCGTAATAGTCGAGAACCTTTCTGCCGAATTCATTAGGGCTTTTTGGCAGTTTGTTAGGCAGGCGGGATATAAAATAGGTAAGCGAGAAAACATGTCGGGCGAGAATGTTTATGCGCTTTACAGGTTCAATCGTCCTGAAAAGGAAGGCTATCCGTGGCAGATAGAGTTGCTGGCGCGCCGGTCTGATCTGCTGGACGATTCCGCGCTGAAAATCGAGCCTTTGAAAATAGAGGATAGCCAGTATTGCCTTTCGGCTATCGTTATGGACGACGATTTGTACCGTTTTGTGGTGCAGCATAGCGAGATGCGCGAAGGCCTTCGGATGGCCGACGAGTATGCTCTTGTCTGCATGAAGATGGTCGCCTACTTGAATATGAAGCGTGACAAGGAATCGGGGCAGTCTGTTGATGAGAATGACATAAAAAAGCATAGGCGCGATGTGTTTAATCTGCTTGCTACTGGAAAAATGAACGATTCTGTGGCAGTGTGCAAAAGTATCTACGATACATATCATGATTTTATCGGCAACATGAACGAACTACACGCAGAGAATCCGAATGTTCTTGCCCAATCGTTAGGTGTCAATCCGACACTGATTGGAAGATATTTTGAATTGCTGGAAACGGTTTTTATTCTTGGGAAATGAAAATACAATATGTAAGCGACTTGCACCTTGAATTCAAGGAAAACAGCAAATATCTAAGGGACAATCCGTTGGATGTTGTTGGAGATATTCTGCTGATTGCAGGCGATTCTGCCTATCTTGATACGCCTGAATTTGTCATCCATCCGTTTTGGGATTGGGCTTCGGCAAACTACAAGGAGGTTGTGGTCTGTTTGGGCAATCACGAGTTTTATCAGTATTATGATCTTTCGCAACTGAAAGAGGGTTTTTGTGGCGAAATCAAACCCAATGTGCATTTCTACTATAATGCCGTTGTGCGCTTCGATGATGTTGACATTGTGGTTTCCACCTTTTGGGGACACATAAACCCTGTGGATGTATATATCACGGAGCACGGAGTAAGTGATTTCCAGCGTATTAGAAACGGACAATACCGCTTGACGGCAGAGGCGTTCAATGCCGAGAATGAGAAATGCGTGGCATTTATCAAGCAATCTGTTGAGAAAAGCAAGGCAAAGACAATTATTGTTCTTACCCACCATGTGCCCACATTCCTTGCTGTTGCCGACGAATTTTTAGACAGCCCGATAAACGGTGCGTTTACCTGCGATTTGTCAGGCTATATTGCCGAATCAAACATTGATTATTGGATTTATGGACACTCACATCGTAACATTGATTGCACAATAGGAAAAACAAAAGTCATTTGTAATCAGTTGGGATATGTGTTCAATGGCGAACATCTTAATAATGGGTATGTTAAATCGAAATTCATTGAAATATAATAGTTTATGACAGAATCAACCATCATATCGAAAATCTGGAATATGGCCAACGTCCTTCGCGACGATGGCGTGAGCTATGGCGACTATCTGGAGCAAATCACCTATCTGCTCTTCCTGAAAATGGCCGACGAGATGAACCGTCCGCCCTACAACAAAGGGCTGAAATTCCCGCACCTGAAAGATGCCGAAGGCAAAGAAATCCCCAATGGCGAAATGTGCGACTGGGAAACCTTGACAAGTAAGCGTGGCGCGGAATTGGAAGCCTACTATGTGCAGATGCTTCGCAGCCTTGGCACGGAAAAAGGGATGCTCGGGCAAATCTACACCAAGAGCCAAAATAAGATTCAAGACCCAGCCAAACTGCTGCGCGTCATCGAGATGATCAACCGCGAGAATTGGTCGCTGATGGGTTCCGATGTGAAGGGCAAGATTTACGAAGGTTTGCTCGAAAAGAATGCCGAAGACACCAAGAGCGGTGCAGGCCAGTATTTTACGCCCCGTGCCTTGATTCGCGCGATGGTGGCGTGTGTGCGCCCCAAGCCCGAAAAGACCATCATCGACCCAGCCTGCGGCACGGGCGGTTTCTTCCTTGCTGCCTACGATTATATTGCAGGTCAGCCGCTCAACAAAGACCAGAAACTCTTCCTGAAGAAAAAGACCTTTTTCGGCAACGAGATTGTGGCCAACACGCGCCGTCTTTGCCTGATGAACCTCTATCTGCACAACATCGGCGAACTCGACAGCG
>ONVP01000286.1 GCA_900321315.1 uncultured Bacteroidales bacterium | reverse complement strand
CGTAAATGGAAATCGCTCCAACCTTCTGTTGGGTATTCAAGAACGTCTGGCATGGGATGTGGCCCGTCTGGAAAAAGTTGTCCGCTCGTTGGAAACGGAACGTCGTCGCTTCACAGCAGACGATGTGATCACCATGTTCCATAAACTGACCAAGGAGTCCTCCCTCTTTACCTTTATGCATGGTGTCATAGCACAATTGAAGCAGTTGGGGAAAGTCCGAACTTCAGAGACATACACGGCTACACTCAAAAGTTTCATGGCTTTCCGAGACGAGCAGGATGTACCACTTGATGGCATAACATCTGACATGATGCTCATGTATGAAGCTTACTTGAAAAGCAGAGATGTGCGCATGAACACCATATCGTTCTATATGCGTAACCTTCGAGCTGTCTATAATCGTGCTGTGGAGAAAGGATTGATAGCACAGCAATACCCCTTCCGGCATGTCTATACGGGAGTAGATAAGACAGTAAAGCGAGCTATACCTATCAAGGCCATCAAAGCCCTGAAGGAGTCGGACTTATCCATGAAGCCATCATTGGACTTCGCCCGTGATATGTTCATGTTCAGCTTCTATACAAGAGGAATGTCTTTCGTGGATATGGCTTATCTCAAAAAGACAGACCTTCAAAACGGTATTCTAACCTATCGAAGACGAAAGACAGGTCAGGAACTGACCATCAAGTGGGAGAAGTGTATGGCTGAAATCATTGCCAAATACCCTGAAAACCAAACTGACTTTCTTCTTCCTATCATTACAAAACAAGACAATGAGCGCAGACAATACGAAAAATCCTTGTTTGACTACAACGACATTAATAATAGTAACGTGAAACACTTCCGAGAAGGCAAGGAAGAAGGACTGAGAGAAGGCCTGAAAGAAGGCGAGCGGAAAAAATCGTTGGAGATAGCCCGCAAACTGAAGGCCGCCGGCGTGGACGAGGCCGTCATCATGGCCACGACGGGGCTGACGGGTGAAGAAATGTATAACCTTTGAAAAACATATTTCAAGAATAAGCTTGAGCACAATGGAAATAACAGTTTAAACCGTATTATATATCGAACAAAACAAAACAAAACAAAACCTCCATAACATACTAACCCACTGAGCTTTACGCTCTTGTTCTCTTCGCAGAAAACTGGACATTTTCATCAAGTGAGAATAAGTGCATTAAAGTTCACGCTATATGGCGTGAATTTTTTGCGTTTATCTACTTGATTGGTAGTCCAGAAATAAAACCACTGCGAAAGGTAAGGCAAAAGGTTTCACGCCTTTTTCATTTGCTTTCAAGGGCTTGGCTCAACCAATTGAAAGCGGAATGGAAAACGAACTTCACATAGGACGGCACATCAAGGCCGAATTGGCCAGACAAGGACGAAGCATTGCATGGCTGGCCCAACAGATGGGCTACACACGCCAAAACATGTACCATCTTCTCGGAAGGAAGTTCATCTATACTGACCTTCTGCTGAAAATCAGCGAGATTTTGAATTGCGACTTCTTCAAGCATTACACAGATTTTTTGAGAAAACACAACAAGGTGTCAAAAGATATTTGACAATTGTCAAAAGAATTGACTAATATCACCAAGCATTTTTACCATGGCAACCATCTGATACCCAACCGTTTACACTATCTTTGCACCGTACAAACCCTAACAAATAGGTCACAAACAAAACACTGCAAATCAGCAGTTTACAACAAAGGAATGTGACTGACAGGGCGAAGCTGTGTAGGTTACAATCATAGTGACAAAGACAAACAAAACAAACATTAAAACAACAAAAAAGGAGGAACACTAAATGAAAAGATTTATCTTATTGCTTGCAATGCTGGTCGGCACTTTTGCCATGACCCACGCACAGGACACTATCGTCCTGCACATCGAGGACCTTCCTCAAGACATTGATTTATGCATTGACGACCACCAAACCGTGATTGTTTATGCGCCCGCAAACTGTAGCAATTGGTGCTTCTGGATTGATGGCAATAGTTACCCAATGGTGAGTCCCATAGTCGTCACATGCCCATCCGAACAACGCTATTATCATGTCGTATTCGATGGCTGTAATTTAATACATGAGTTCTATGTTGATTACTACAAAGCGATAGCGCCCACTCCGTACACCAAAGACGTATTGAAACGTCAAGGATTGGCAGAAACGATTTATCCCGTGGAAGGCGATTCGCTTAACTGGTTCTCATATCAATGGTCAACCGGCGAAACCACCGACACGATAAATGTTGTCGAGCCAGGCGTCTACACTGTTGAAATCAGCAGACGATGTGTTTCCGTCACGCGAACCTTCATCGTCCGCGACAACGTAGAAGCCACCCTTGCCACCTGCGACCTCGAGACGAACCTCAACATGGTCACCTGGCAGACGACGGACGAACAGGCCGAGTATGTCAGCCAAGTGAAAATCTATCGCGACGGCGCATTAGTCGGCACCGCACCCTACGCGGACGGCTCCTTCACCGACAACATCGGAAGCGAGGCAGCCTCGCGAACCTACACGGTTCTCGCCGTCGCCCCCGACGGAACGGACTGCCCCCTCCTGAGCCATCCCAAGGAAACCATCCACATGGCCTACCTCACCGGTATCAACAACACCATCGAAGTGAGCTGGAACCATCCGACGGGCTACGAGCTAACGGGCTACAACATCTGCGAATGGAACCCGGATGCGAAGGATGATAGCTTGACCGTCATCGACTTCGTCGGCGCAGGCGTTTCGAGCTACACCTGCTCGGAATCGCAGTTCGACCACGGCATGATCGTCGTCCAAGGCGTTGAACGCACCAAAGCCGCCGAAAGCCGCCTGCTCTCCAACCGCAGCCTCGATTATGTCGGCCTCGGCGAAAAAGAAAACAAATCCTTCAACCTTTATCCGAACCCGACTACCGGTCGCGTGACGATAGAAGGCACGGGCAACCTGCGCATCACGAACCTGCTCGGCCAAGAAATCCTCACCAAGGAAATCAATGGCCAAACCACCATCGAATTGCCTGCGGGGGTGTATTTCGTGCAATTGAATGGCATGACGCGGAAAATCGTGGTGGAATGATTGCGTCGGCCCTGTAGGGACACACCGCGTGTGTCCGCCCAAA
>ONVP01000306.1 GCA_900321315.1 uncultured Bacteroidales bacterium | reverse complement strand
GGGCTTGCTTTCCAGAAAAAAAGTCCGCATCGCCTGTTTACTGGCATTGAGGACAAGTGTTTTTATCCTTTGAAATTTTTAGCGGACAGCAATAATTTTGTTCTATCATCATAGTAGTTTCTTTTTTACAGCAATTTCTTCAATTCCTCAATGTCCGGCAAGGCTTTCCGCAGTTTCTCTGGCATTTCAGCTGTGGCTTTGTAGGTCGCTACGCCCATGGGCTTGTTGTAGTCACGGATGACAAACTCCACATAATCACGCTTGGCCGATTTGCACAACACTATGCCGATGGACGGGTTTTCGTGCGGCTTCTTTACCTTGGCATCCAAGATGGAAAGATACGACATCAATTGTCCAAGGTAAGATGACTTGAAGTCGCCCGTCTTCAGTTCTACTACCACCAAGGCGTTCAGCTCGCGGTTGAAAAACAACAGGTCGGGAAAATGCTCCACACCATACACCTCCAAATGGTATTGGTTCCCAATGAAAGCAAAGTCGTTCCCAAAAGTCATGATGAAATTCTTGACATTTTGGACAATCTGCTGTTCCACCTCGCGCTCATCCACATCGATGGATTCGCGCTCGCCAATCTGCTCCACATTGATGAAATCCAGCAAATACTCGTCCTTGAACATCATCACCGCTTTGCGGGCCAAAGTGCTGTTGGGCAAAGTCTGAGTGAAATTGCTGGGCATCAAGTCCTGATGACCGAAAGCATCATCTTTGATTAGTTTTTCCAGAACTCTTGATTGAAGGTTCTCTTCCGCAACGCGATGAATGTAATAATAGCGGGCTTCGATGCTTTTAACTCCAGTGCGTATTATAGTGTGATGGGTAAAAGGAACTTTGAAGAAATCTTCCAAAGGGAAGTTCTTCGTTTCAGGTATTTTGATGGCTTGGTATATGTCAATTTTGTAGTCATCTAATTCGGCAATCATGATTGGCGAATTAGTGCTTAATTCGTCGGTCATGACCGACGAATTTGTAATATTATAATTGTCAATTACTTGTAATTCGTCAGTCATGACCGACGAATTGGGATCCAACATCATCCACGCTTCGTAAAATAGCCGCATTTCTTTTAGTTGAGTGGCCGAAAATCCCCTCAACCCAGGCAATTCTTTCCGAAGTTGCTGGCTGATGACTTCCAATGCACCTGTGCCCCATTTGCCCTTTCGCGTGTTGAGCGAGATGTATTTGCCAATAGCGAAATACACTGCTAATTGTATGCGGTTCACGCCTTTGGCAGCTTCGTATTGTCCTTGCAAAATGGCTGTCTTGATGGTCTCTACTGCCTTGTTGTATGTCGCAGGTTGGTTCATGTGCCTTGTTTTTGATGTGCAAATATAGATTATTTTCCCGTTATCGTTTCTCCCAAAGGATTCATTTCATGTTTGTTATAGTTTTCTTGTGCTTTTTCCTTGCTTGCATTCGCATAACAATATTCGCACAGATGCGGGCAGGTGTTGTACTCGCCGATGTCCTTGCTCACCATGCAGCCGCAGAACTCCCGCTGGCCTTTGTCGCGGTTGTCGCGGTGCTTGATGATGGTCGGTTGGGGGTCGAAAAGGTCGCCTTCGGTAATCTCCACGCCGAGGAAATCCATCAAGGCCTTGTCGTGGTGGGCAAAACGAATCATCAAGTCATCATCAATGCAGCGGTTGTGCTCCACACCATCAAGATTGGCCGCCTCGCCACAGGTTGCCAAAGCATAGTTCCAACCTTTTACCTTGTTCAACTCCACCAACCGCTTGGCAAACTCCACCATCTGCTCCTTGGTCCATTCCGAATAATTGATATTGTTCTTTTCGAGATTGGTCTTCACCTTCTTGTATGTAGCAATATCAGCATAGCTGAAAACAAGTTTTTCCGTGTAACCCTTCAGTTGGTCGCCGATGTTTTCCACTTTTTCCAACAGGTCGTCCAATCCAATTTGGTCAGTCAGAATCAGCGGGTCGAAACGCCAAATCACGCGGCCTTTGCCCAACTTGTCCACCAACCTTTTGAAGGTTTCAATCCTTTCCTCCAATGGTGGAACGCCTTTTTCCAAGCCCTCTTTTTCGTAATCGTTGAGCGTGTATTGGATATAGCAGCCGATGTTTCTTTCTTTCAGTTCGTCAAGATGTTCAAGCAACGGCTTCGGGTTCTTCGACCAAAAGACGATGAAACGGCATTTCTCATACGAAACGAAGCTCTTCACGCCATTGAAGGGATTGGTCCAAGCGGAATAACCCGCTTTCAGCCGATGAAAGAACCAATCGGCATAAAAAGCCGGAATGTCCGTACTACGGCTTGCGGAGATGATGACTGGAGTCTGCGCCTCGGCCATCATTCCGTTATCTCGCTGAATCTGTGTTTTTTGCCATCGAGTCATTGCAAATTCCTTTTTCTCTGTCCTGTGTGCAAAAATACTCAAAACCTCTGCATTCCACAAGGGGAAATTTGATAAAGTTTTCAACGGTGGAAAATGAAGCGATGATCGCACTATTCAAACAACTCATCCATCCCCACATGTTTCTGTACGATGCCGCTGTGCTTGCCGTAGGCCACGCCGTAGGTGGTGATTAGGGTCAGGTGGACGGTTTGCTTGCGCGACAGCGTTCCCTTCAGGGTTTCGATGCGCCTTCGGAGTTTGAATTCCTCGTCCTTCTCGATGGTGTAGGCGTCGCCGGCAAACTTCATCTCGCAGAGGTTCACCACTTTGTCGTCGCGGATGATGAGCAGGTCGATTTGGACGCCTTCTTGCTCGTCGTCGCCTTTCACGTTCCATGCCGAGAGCGACGACTTCACGCCGCCGATTTCCAACGCCCGCTTGATTTGCGCGATGTGCTGCCAGCAGACCTCCTCGAAAGCCACGCCGCGCCATCCTTTCATGATGTCGGAGGTGAGGTT
>ONVP01000328.1 GCA_900321315.1 uncultured Bacteroidales bacterium | reverse complement strand
CGGCTTGTCGATGCCGAAGTAGCGCTTCAGCTCAAGGTGGGTCCAGTGATGGACCGGGTTGCCGATGGCTTCCTCCATCGTCTTGGCCCAAGCCTGGAACTTGTCCCACGGGTCGGCATCGCCGGTGATCAGCGCCTCGGGCTGCGTGAACGGGCACAATACCTATGGGTACAGCGTAATTAAGACGGATGGCAGTGCTGCCGCCAAATTCGACATTGACGGCACCACTTACGAGGTGAAAAAGACCATGAACGCCGACCCGCGCCGCATCGGGCAAATCGACATCGTTTTCAATTTCCCGGCGAAGGAATACACTGAAAGACAGAAAACCCTGCTTTGGGCCGCCGCCGAAAGCTGCCCCGTGGGCCGCTCCCTGCACCCCGAAGTCATCGTGAACATCACCATGAATTTCCAAGGCTGATGGAATACGACATGCTGAATGGACTCCGCCACAGCGTGCAGTTCGTGGTGGAGCACAAGGACACCGCCGCCGTGTACGGCTCGGGCGCGTTGGAAGTGTTCGCCACTCCCGCCATGATTGCCCTGATGGAAAAGACCTGCTTGGAAAGCGTTGCCGACAAAATCGGTGAAGGCAACACCACCGTGGGCATCGCGGTCAATATCAATCATTTGAAAGCCAGTCCCGTTGGTGCGACTATCCGCTGCGAGGCTGAAATCCTCGAAGTCGACCGCCGTCGTTTGGTCTTTGAAGTGAAATGTTTTGAGGGTGAAACGCTCGTCGGCGAAGGCATTCATGAAAGGTTTGTCGTTGATAGCGAGAAGTTTATGAACAAAATCCAGAACGCAGAATAATTATTGTTTTTTCGAACACGGATAGAACGGATTTAATCGGATTTTATGGCTTGCCGCACATTCCGAAACGATTCGTAGCAAATTGAAAAAAGCCCCGAAACGGCATCCGTTTAATCCGCAAAATCCGTGTTCAAAACAATCAGGTTTATGAAACACACCTACCAAACCCAAGGCACTTGCAGTCAGGCGATTGAGTTTGAAATCGAGGATGGCATCGTCAGGAATGTGCAGTTTCATGGCGGCTGCAATGGCAACACGCAGGGCGTCGCCGCCCTCGTGGAGGGCATGAAGGCGGAAGATGTCATCGCCAAATTGGAAGGCATCCGCTGCGGCTTCAAAGCCACTTCCTGCCCCGACCAATTGGCGCAGGCCATCAGGCAGGCTTTACAATCCTAAAATCACAGCAGGCATCGCCACGGCAGAGGATGCTGAACGAACATCAGGTCAAAACGGCCTTCGGACAACGTTTTTGACAGCAAAAACTATAGTATTTGCGCTGTGTGGTTTTTCGTGTCCACCTTGCCGATGGCGTCGATGATAACACCCTGTTCGTCAATGACGTAGGTGGTTCGCAGCGTACCTTCGCACACCTTGCCGCACATCTTCTTCTCGCCCCAAGCCTCGTATGCCTTCAAGATGCTGAGGTCGGTGTCGGCGATGAGGTGGAAAGGCAGTTCGTATTTCGCGATGAAACGTTGGTGCGAGGCCGCGCTGTCGCGACTGACACCCAGCACGTTATAGCCGAGCGCGAGGAAACGATTATAGTTGTCGCGCAGGTCGCAGGCTTCGGCGGTGCAGCCTGGCGTGCTGTCCTTGGGATAGAAGTATAGCACCAGCTTCTTCCCAGCGAAGTCGGTGAGTTTCACGGTGTTGCCGTTTTCGTCCTTGCCCTCGAAATAAGGGGCTTTCGAGCCTTTTTGTAGCATGATGTTTTGTGTTTGATTGTGCTGCAAAGATAGGAAAAAGGATGTAACCTTCATCACCTTTTGCCGGATGCAGCTCATTTCCTTAATTCGTTCCACAAAATGACCATCGAAGAACAAAAGGTATTATTCCCCACACATTTCCAGCACCTTCCTGAAACTCTCGATTCCAATTTCCAGATTCTCAATGATTTCGCTCGCAATTTCATCAGGTTCCGGCAGGTTGTCAAGGTCGGTGAGGCTCTTGTCCTTTATCCAGAAAATGTCGAGGTTGGTCTTGTCGCGGGCGATGATTTCGTCGTAAGTGAATTTGCGCCAACGGCCTTCGGGATTCTCCTCGCTCCACGTTTCGGAACGCAGGTTGCGGTTTTCAGGGTTGTAACATTTGATAAAGTCCGCCAAATCTTCAAATGTCAGCGGTGACTTCTTCAAGGTGTGGTGGATGTTGGTGCGGTAGTCGTAAATCCATATTTCCTTGGTTTGCACCTCTTTGCTTGCCGGACGGTTGTCGAAGAAAAGTACGTTGGCCTTCACGCCATTGGCGTAGAATATGCCCGTGGGCAGGCGCAAAATCGTGTGCAATTCGGTGGTTTTCATCAGTTGCTTGCGGATTTCCTCGCCTGCACCGCCTTCAAAAAGTACGTTGTCAGGCAAAACGACCGCCGCCTGACCGTTGATTTTCAACAGGGTCTTGATATGCTGAAGGAAATTCAGTTGCTTGTTGGAGGTGGTTTCCCAAAAATCCTGACGGTTGTAACTCAAATCCTCCTTCTCCACTTCGCCGTCCTCGTTGGTGATGGTGATGCTGCTCTTTTTGCCGAAGGGCGGATTGGTGAGTACATAGTCGTAGCGGTTGCCGCTGTC
>ONVP01000128.1 GCA_900321315.1 uncultured Bacteroidales bacterium | reverse complement strand
TCGACAACGACCACGACATCAAGTTCGACCACGACTTCAACGTCATCAACAATGGCGGCGGCAACGGTACGGGCGGCAACGGTACGGGCACCAACACGTCAGGCTATCCCGAAATCAACACCTTCGTGGAAACCTACTTCCCTCAAGTCAGCATCCGCAGCGCCCGTCAGGACGGCAACGAAATCGAGGTGAAACTGACCGACAAGACCGAAATCGAGTTCTACCTCAACTACGAGTGGAAGAGCATCGACTGCGAGAAAAGCCTGGTTTACGGCAGCGTGCCCGCCGAACTCGTCCCCGCCGAAATCACGGCCTACGTGGCCGCCAACTTCGCCAACAGCCTCATCGAGCAAATAGAGAAGAAGCACAACGGCGGCTGGGAAATCGAACTGAGCAACGGCTTGGAAATCACCTTCGACAGCAACTTCAACGTAACAGAAATCGACAACAAAAAATAACCAACCATGAAGAAAAGCATCATCATCGCAGCCCTTTTCATCGGGTTTGCACTCAGCAACACTTCTTGCAGCAAGGAAGCCACGGCACAGTCACACACCAGCATCAACAACTTCGTTGCCACCTATTTCCCCAACGAGGAAGTGATTGCGAGCATCAAGGACGGCCTCGACTATGAGGTGACGCTCAGCGACTACACACACATCGAATTTGACGGCGGCCTTCTCAGCAAGCTCGAATGGGACGAGGTGGACTGCAAACGCTCCACGGTACATACGTCTGTGCCCGCCGCACTGGTTCCGACGCAAATCTCCGATTATGTGGCACGCCTGCACGCCGGCCGCTCCATCGTGAAAATCGCGAAAGACGGCCGCGGCTGGGACATCGAATTGGACAACGGCGTGGAGATTGACTTCGACCGCAAGTTCAACATCATCGAGCTGGACTGACCTGCCGGACAGCACAACTTAATTAATCACAGAAGCGGCCCGATTTATCACAGGCCGCTTCTTTTTTTTAAAAAAATAACTATTTTTGCAACATGTTCCACAGACCATGACTTGCGGCTGCGACATGAACGAAACCAAGGGATTCACGCCATGCAAAAGCGGCCAAGGCTCATGGTCGAAATGGTTCATTGTCAGACTATTGTACTATATTAACAACAAATCCTTATCGAAATGCCAGTAACAGTGAAAACAAAAAAGAACCACGAAAATGTCCCGCTTTGGCTCGACATCAAGACCGAGTACATTGACGAGAATTTTGAGAAAGTGCTGGAATTTTTGAAAAACGGCAACAAGTCGGACTCATTTTACCGCTTTACGCTGGACATATTGTCGAAACGCGGCATGGACCTTCTCGAAACCGTGAAGACCAAGCCTTTCTATTACGGCGAGTCGAACACCTTCGACAAGGCCGAGCTAATATTTGAGACCCGGCTGTTGGCCGCCTTGCTGCTGTCAGACAACAGTCCGCACGGTGCAGCCAAGAAACGCCTGCTCCTTGCCATGCTCAATTCCATCGCCCTGCTGGTTTCAGCCGACCTCTGCTCCGACCTGCTCGCGATCATGGTCAACAACCTCGTGCTGGAGGCCGCCCCGAGAATCGTATTCAACTGGGACGACATCATCAGGTTTGAGCCGGAAATATTTGCCCACAAAGTCATCAACAGCATGGTTTTCGAAGACCCCAAACCATCGAAACTGAGTTATGAGAACAAAGGCACGCTATTCATCGGAGACGACGCTCTGAGCATTGTTCCGTTCAACGAGGACACATTGAGAATCAAGCGTTTCCAACTTGTCAATTCCATATCGCTGCTTGACGGCAAAATCAACCTCACCACCTCGAAGAGCGAAAAGCTGAAAAAATCCGTGGAGAACAACTTTGAGGCGTTGGAGAAGTTCACTGCCGAGTTCATCGCCGACCAGCAAGGCGTCATGTCGTCAAGGGTGAGGTCGAAGAAAACCTACAGCGAAGGCGACACGCTCACGGCCAAAGTGGTTTCCATATTCTACAACGGCATCATCATCAGAAGCACCAACCCTGAATACGAAACCCTTGAGGGGAAAATCGTCATCAACGAGGCCAACATCCTCTTCTACAACTATATGGACTTCTCCAAATATCTGAAAGTCAACGACGAGATTGAGGTGGAGCTGGAAAACTACGACAAACAGACCTTCACGCTGAAAAACTGTTTCGTGCGCTATCTCATAGAAGACATCATCAAGGAGAGGGAGCAGATCGGGAAAGTGTCGATTGCCCGTGTGCTGAACATCGCGACGAACAAGCGCGGAGAGAAGCAAATCGATTGGTTCACGGAAGACGGATACACCGTCCACACGGCATACGACGAGCGGTTTGCGAGAGACGACTTCGGCAAAGTGAAAATCACCAACCTCGGCTTCGGGCCATACTACGGATACGTCAACGCGTCCGTCGTCGATACCACCAACAACTATTTCAACATGGACCAAGTCAAGAAAGAGATGATAGAGGGCTTCGTGTTCGATCCGTCGTGGGACGAGGAAGCCAAGACGACCATGCTCAACGAAGGCAGCATCCTCGACCTGATCAGGATGCTGCTCCACTACCAGAAGACCATCGTGAACCCCTCGGAGCGTTTCAGGGTGCTGTGCGTCATCAAGATCATGGCCTGCCTCATCAACTCCGACGAATGCCAGAAATACGTCGCCTTCGTGATGGAATACCTGAAACAGCTCATCCTGTTCGCCAAAGGCAACTACGACCAAGTCAAGGAACTCCATCCGGCACAAGGTTTCGAGAACGTGAATGTGGTCAAGCTCAAGTGCGATATCGTCAGGATACTGAAGGCATACGGCAACGAGGCCGACAACGACCTGCTCGAAAGACTCGTCAAGGAAAGCACCGACGAAACCCTGACCAAGATTGCGAAACTCGTCCAGTCGTGCAACACCTTGGGAAGCATCGTGCCTGCCGCCACCAAAAACATCATCAAGTTAGAAATCACCAAAAGTCTCTCGCTTGAGGCCGAAGACGCTACCAACCTCGACGAGGAAAACGGCATCTACCTCGGCATCGAAGACCGCCACCAAGAGTTCAAGACATCCTTCGTCTATCCGCCCAACTACAACATGATGCCCAACTTCTACCTCCAAGAGAAGAACATCTTCAAGGTGCTCTGCGGCTTCCTCAACACGCAAGCGGGAGGAACGCTCTACATCGGCGTTTCCGACCTCGGATATGTGGTTGGCTTCGAGGCCGACATGGTGTATCTGAAAGTCAGAACCATTGACGCCTACATGAGATTCATCCAAGACGAAGCCAAGAAATTCTTCGACCAGGACGAGCTGGCACTGTTCCAGATGAAACCGCTTTACGATGACAAAGTGCTGTCAATCAAGGTGGAGCCTTACGAGAACGGCATTGTGGAATTGGACGGCACACCCTACATCCGCATCAACAACGAAACCCTAGTGATGACCGAAAAGATGCGGAAGCAAGTCAGGGCCAAGAAAATGACCCCGAAAGCGAAAAGCTGAGCTTTCCACTTTTTCTCGGCAAACATCACGTCAATCGCCCCCACGCCAGCTTTGGCAACGGGGGCCTTTCTTTTCAAAACCATAGCAAAAGCCGCAAGACGTGCCCTATAGATTTGGTAGAATGCTGTCCATCTGCGTGGAGCAAGTCTCCACACCCTTTTGCATTGCTATTTTTTCTCCGTGATAATTATGTCGATAGCCCCAACGCCGAACTTGGCAATGCTGGCCATACGGTTTTCGGTGTTGTGATAGTTCTTAAGTTCTTCGAGGATAGCGTTTTTCAGCACACCGTTGCCCACACCGTGGATGAAAGTTACTTTGTTATAGTCGGCGGCAATGGCGCTGTCGAGCATTTTCTTGAAATAGTCCGTCTGGATTTTGAACATGTCGTGACTCGAAAGGCCGAGGATGTTGTCCACCAGCTCGCCGATGTGCAAATCGACGACGGCCTCGCCTGCTGCGGTCTTGTGCTTGTCGATGGGCGCTTCCTGTTTCACCAAGGTTTTTGCTGCCGCCTGAGTGCCAATGCCTTCCTTCATGATTTTGGTGAAATCGCCGTCGCCGTGTTTCAGTGCGACGAGGTCGGAGAGGCAAATCATCACCGACTTCTCGCCCAACACGCCCGAAGGCACATAGCTGCCCTCGTTGAAGAAACGCCCCGAGCGCAGCGAGAAGGGCGCATTCAGCGGAAGCAGCACAGAATCAGACGTTTCCGCCGTGAACACCGCTTGTACCACGCCGTTGAGCCAATACTCGAGGTCGTCGCGGGAGATGGTCTCCACCACCACCTTCTCGTACTTGTCCACCTGCCCGTAATCCACATTCACGAACTGCGTTTCCTCCTTGATGGTGAAGGTGTAGAGCATTTCATAAGGCGTGTGGTTCACTAACACCACGTCAAGCGGACCCGTGAGGAGCCACTGCTGCTCGTGCGGCACGAAGGCCATGTAAACGCCTTCTTTCTCAGCGCCTTTGGCGTGACGGCGCAGGCTGCCTTTGCGGGCCGCCTCAGCCTGTTCTTGGGCCAGCAATTCCTTGCCCAACACCTCTTTCTGGATGTTATCAACTGCTTGCTGTTGCTTGGTTTGCGCAGGCTGTGAGCGGTAGTCGAGTACCAAATCCGTGTTCAAAGTGGGGATTTCGAAACCGCCCTCGATTTCCACCATCACCATACGCGAGTCTATGATTTTCGTGACTTTTCCGCCGCCAGTGGTGCTGAGGAAATTCACTTTGTCGCCTATTTTGAATTCTGCCATAACATTTTCGGTTTTGAGGCGCAAAGATACGGAATTGTTTATTATTTTTGCATCAAAATTCAAATGGGCAATCTATGGCAAACGAGGCAAAAACATCACAAATTTTCCGCAAGTTGCTGAAAGAGAAAGGGTATTACGACGACAAGGACATCATCGTGGAAGAGCAGCAGACCAACAACAAAAAGTTGGCGAAACTCTTGCAGAACGCTTCAAAGTCGGGAATAGGGAAAGGCTTCCCTGATTTCATCATCACTTGTGGCCGTTACCCGAACCTGGTCATTGTGGTGGAATGCAAGGCCGACACGAAGAAGCATGAGTCCGACACCCTCGACTCATTCCGCGACTATGCCATAGACGGAGCATTGCTCTATGCATCATTTCTCGCAAAAGAATATGATGTTATCGCCATCGGTTTCAGCGGCGAAAAGGAAGCCTTGTGCAAACTGAGCCATTACATCCAACTGAACGAGGAAAAAGACGCGCACAAACTGTTCCAAGATGGCATTTTGCTTGACTTCGACAGCTACCGCAACGGTCTTATGGAGAGCAATTACAAGTTCAATCAGGATTTTAACAAGCTCATCGATTTCACGAAAGAGATTAACGAGGAGCTGCACGAGAAGAAAATCAAGGAACGCTTGCGCGCCTTGCTTATCAGCGGAATCCTTATCGCCCTGAAAAACGACCGTTTCAAGGCTGAGTACAAGAACTATGAAACCACCCAAAAATTAGTTTCCAACCTTTACAATTCCATCAAGGCAGAACTTGAACAAAGCGATGTCCCTGACAAAAACAAGGAATCTTTGATTGATGGCTACAAGTTCATCACAACAAACACCAGCATCAACAACCCGTCACCCGAAGGGAAGAAGTATCTGACCGACCTCATCGCCAATTGCGACGAGCGCATCAACGGCTTCATGGTAACTCACAAATATATCGACACCGTGAGCCAGTTCTATGTGGAGTTTTTGCGTTATGCTAACAATGACAAGGGGTTAGGCATTGTGCTTACACCGCCTCATATCACCGAATTGTTCTGCGAATTGGCGGAAATCAACAAAGACAGCACCAACATGGTGAGAATCATCAGCGGCAAGCAGGCCTCCAGCTTGATGATCAATTGCATCTACTCGACCATCGGTGCCTACGAACAGCTGCTCAATGACGAGAAGCTGGCGCCGCAGCGGGCTGTGCTGCAGAAATGTAACCTGAACAACTACATCACGCCTAACCTGATTTACGACAAAGAGCGCAGCGAGACCGAGATGAACGACCTGATGGCAGGCATTCCGCTGGCCAGCGGAATGGTGCTCAGCGGCCAGAAAATCATCGACCGTGGCGAGATTGTCGACGACTATGCCTTCCGCGTGCTCAACTCGTTTGAGAAGGAGATGCAGAGACGCAGCGCCAACTCGAGCGAAATCACGTCGACCATTCTCGGGCAGA
>ONVP01000019.1 GCA_900321315.1 uncultured Bacteroidales bacterium | reverse complement strand
ATCTGATAGGTATTTGTGTTATTTGGGGTCGGTTGGAGGGGCTGGATTGGTGGGATGGCTTGCCTCCACGATGAGGTGGAGCGATTCGGAGCGGATGTCGAAGTAGGTATCAAGGAGGCATTCCGTGGCTTTTTCGATGACATCAGGGTGTTCTGTGGCGAAGTCGATGTTGCGGTTGTCCCTTCTCATGGTCTCAATCAGGAAATCGCACGACTTTTTGAGTCCATCATCCTCGCATTCCTTAACCATAGCGTCAGCAAACGCTTCAACGGATGCTTTGAGCTGTTCCATAGAGTGCTTTACAAAGAATGCGTATATGACATAGTTTAGCCAGCCTACAACAACAAGGGCGATGCACGTGTGCCTCCATAGTCCGCCGATGTCAATCGACTTCCATTGTGCAAAGAAGGCGAATGCCAACGAAACAAGGCATATTATAGCAAAGCAAATGACGGGATGCCTAAGCGAGGCAAAGTTCTTTAGCGCACTTTTGCAATCCTCCTTTTCGCCGTAAACCCACCCAAGTACAATATACACGATGCACAACAAGGAAAACGGCAACAGGGAGAGATTGAAGAATTCCACGAACGACTTCAGGCTTGGGACGAAAAGCAGCGTCACTGTGGCCATGGACACGAAGATGCTCATCGACACGAGGCTTCGCAGCTTGCTCCTCTTGTCAAGTTCTTTCCTTGACTTGTCCATAAAATCCTTGACCCTCTTTTCCTTTTTCTCGCAATTCAGCCTTAAGTCCTCTATGTCATTGGACGTGTCGCCATCCTCACCAAGTTTCACCGGTTCAAGGTTTTTTCTTGTAACACCATCCGGCATTGCCGCATAGCATCTCTTTTCAGCCTTGTTTATGGCCTCGTCTGCATGGAAGAACTTCGTCTTAAGTATGTCAATGAAAAACTCTGAATAGCCCAATATTACGAATCCTATTGCAAGGGTCGCAAGCAATTGGATGACGGAATAAAAATCATTCATTGTAATTGAACAGCATTAAGTTCGTTGTAATTGAACAGTTTTAGGATGTCGATTACTTTCGACTGGTCGCTGTCGAAGAGGCTGTCGAAGAACGCTGCCATTGGCGCAGCCGTCTCTGTGCGGTTCATGCTGCCCTCGGCCTTGCGTTCTTTGATGTCCGTCTCAATGCGGTAGGCTTTTTCGTCTCCAACGGTAAAATGGAACTCTTTTTGCTCGGGGTCAGATTTCCTGTAGGGTTTCGCGTTGGTTGATTTTACGACGATGTCTTTGCCCTTGCTCTTAAAGTAGGCCAGTCTCATGTAGAGTTTTGATTCCTTCGCGAGTTCCTCCTTGTAGTCGTTCAGCAAGATTCTCACGCTACTGCCCTCGTTTTGCACGAAGTCGCTCAATGCGGCGATGTAGTCAGCGTCGTCTCCCACAACGCGGGTCAGGTTTCCGGCGAATATCCTCACACTCTCCTTGGATTGCTTGAATATCTGCTCAAGTACGACCTTGGCGTGTTCGGGGCCTTTGTTCAGGAAAATGCGGCTGTCCGATGTCTCGCTCAGCATTTGGATGAATTCCCTGTACTCTTCCAATTCTTTTTTTTCTTCTTCTGTCATTTTATTGATTGATTTGTCGGTGTTTGTCTTTGTTCGTTACAAGTCAAAAGCTGCCAATAACAATAGGGGCAAGTCGCCCGCGATATGCAGGCAACTCATCCAAATCTCCGCGTTTCTGCACCCCCGAAGCGTCTCCTAAATGCCTTCGAGGGTCTCCGTCCAGACCGCTCATGACTTGATGATTAGGTTGTTAGATTAGATTTCAGAGTGCAAAGGTACGGGTTTTTCCGAAACGCGCAAGGGGTTTCGTGCATTTTTTTTCGTGCAAGTGCCTAATTTTGTGTATTTTATAACTTATTAAGTACCATTATTTCAAATTATAAAGGCCATATTGTTTCATTGGATTTTGCTGGTTTTCAATCATTACTTCTCCCCTGTCATGTCATATTTTCGGCTTAAAAAGAAAAAATTTTGGTACTTATTAGGTTGCATTTTGAAAACTTACGTATTTTTGCCGCTGAATTGATTCAAAATAATTGAGTATGAACACAAAATTACGTAAGACCATCTCCGAGCTGTGCAAGGACATGGGATTAACCGAAAAGGCATTGGACGAACTCGCCGAGCTGGGTTCGCAAGGCCTTACTGACACCTCGACCGATGAGGACATCAATAAAGCTGCGGATTCGCTTGTACCTTACGCAAAGCTGATGCAGGGCGAAATCACAAGGAAGACCAGCAAGCGCAATCAGACCCCAAAGCCAAAGAAAAAGGACGATGGGGATGAGGGTGATGACGATGACGATGACAAAGGAATCGCCGCTATTGTTGCCAAGCAATTAGCCCCGTTCAAGGAGCAGATGGATAAACTGCAGTCCGAGAACGATGCGCTGAAAGCTGAAAAGGCCAAGGGCGAGCGTGACGCACTCATCGCCGCCGAAGCCAAGAAACTTGGAATCCCCGATTACCTTATCAAGCGCATTGCCATCGCTGACGATGCCGATGTTGCGAAGGAGCTGGCGGCTTTCAAGCAGGACTTGGTAAACAACAATCTGATGCCAAAGGATGCGGCATCGGTGACGGCTGGGACTGACGACCAAATGAAAGCGGCTGCAAAGTCGTGGGCTGAATCCCTGCCCGATAAGTAAGGCATCCGTAATTATTCACCCTTAAAATTCGCAGTATTATGGCTATTGAATTTAAGAAAACCACTTACAAAGGCCACACCCCTGAAATTTGGCGTGGTGAATGTAAGATGCTGCCTGGTGGCTTCAAGCCGAAAAACACCATCACCACGGGAACCGTGCTTCAGCGCGGTGTTTTGGTGCAGGTGTTCTTCGACACGATGGAGGCCGCTGTGGTGAAGCTGGCCACGGTGCTGGCAGGTGGTACCACCTCCAAAGCCCGTGTCGGCAAGGGTCATCTTTTCGCCGTTGGCGATGTGGTGTTCAAGGTCGGCAAGAATGACTTGTCGGTGACTGTCTCCAAGATTGAGACCGACAACGCCGACTATGACGTGCTGACCCTCTCGTCCGCCATCACGGGGCTGTCGGCAAACGATGTGCTGTGTGAGGCTTTGCCTTACGGCTACATCGATGCCGAGTCGGGTGACGAAGGCGCATTGAAGATTGTCGCCTCCAACCCGAGCGATGGCCAAATCGCCCTCGCTTCCGTGACCCCGTACCTTGGCGAAAAGACGCTTGCAGCTAACGACTACGTGAAGTTGCAGAACGCCGCTCCCCTCTACACGCCCAACATGATTGTCGGAGCCGTGAAAACCTTTGACGGCAAGGGTCTGCCGACCATTGATGCCGCCTACGAAGCCGTTGTCCTTTATCCGAGCCTGAACTTCCCCTTGCTGGATGATTGGCTGAACGGCTGCTGCCTCAAGTCTAACCCGAACATCTTGTTCATCAAACAGTAATGAGCCATGAACGAAAAACTCACTTCACTTTTCAGCGAACTGACCCGCAATGTGCAGGTTCGCTTTGACACGGCCACCGAGCTGAACAAGCGTTTGTTCGACAATGTCATCTTCGAGCGTTTCCTTGATTGGGATGTGCCGAGCATCGGCCTGAACTTCGAGGAATTGATTGGTCAGTACAACATCACCATCGCCGCCCCGACCATCGGCACCGATGCAAAGGAGGCCATTTTGGGGACTGAAGGCTTGGAAACCCTCAAGGAGACCTTGCTGAACCATGCCCTGACCAAGCCGATGACCATTCAGGACTATCGTAAGGTGCTGGCCATTTTGGATTCCAAGTCGCTGCCTGACAAGGCGAAGTCGGAGCAACTCATCAAACTGATGTGGGGCGATGTCTCGACCGTGACCGGCGGCGTGCTGGGCAAGCTGGATATGATTTTCCTTGGTGCCATGTCGAACGAGGGCAAGTTCACCCTCGATGAGACCACCAACCCTGAAGGCGGCGCACGCGGCCTGATTGACTACAACCAGCCCGCCGACAACATCGCCACCGCCACCGTGCCGTGGACTGATGCCAACCTCGAGACCATCGATTGCTTCGATGACATTCAGGGCATCATCGATGCGGCTCAGGATAAGGTCGTTTTCAAGACTATCCTTTGCGCCCCCGCCATTATCTCCTACATCTGCCGTTCCAAGAAAATCAAGCAGATGGTTTGGGGTACTGACAAGTCCGCAAGAATGGTGCAGATGGCCGACCTGAACGCCTACATGACCGCCAACGGCTTCCCCGTGTTTGAGCCTATCCGCCGTCAGGTTCGCATTCAGAACGGCACCCAGCGCACCCCTTACAGCCCGTGGAACGCCAAGAATATGGTCTTCATCCCTGACGGCAAGTTGGGCATCGTGAAGAACGCATGGGCGAACAACGAGCTGAAGCCCGAGCCGGGCGTGGCCTATTCCAACTACGGCCGCATCCGCGTTTCGCAGTGGGGTGTCGGCGAGACCCAAGGCAGCAATGGCGTGGAGTTCACCAAGGCCGAGGTCTTGGCGTTGCCCGTCATCACCGAAATGAACGGTATCTACACCCTCAAAACCCGCACCTAACCCATGAACAACGCATTAGCATTGAGGAATTTGTGTAACGCTATGGCGAACACATTCTACCCTGACCAAGGCACCATCGAGCTTGCCCTTTTCAACGAGGGCATCGACCCAGCCGCCAATGCCACCCCAAAAGACCCCGAAATCTGCAAGGTGGCCGTGTCGCTGGTGATGGGCTATGTGGAAGGTAGCCGCAACGAGAACGGCGTTTCCACATCGGTAAGGGATGAGGCCGTGAAGGAAAGCATCCGCTATTGGTGCAACATCTACGGCCTCGATGCTGATGAGGTGTTGGGTGACTACATGCGTGTTATTGAGGATTGTTCTCAAAGATGGTAGCGGTATGAGGTACAACGGAAGCCTGAAATGTCAGACCCTGACCGGAAACGAGCAGATGAACGAGTACGGGGAACCCGTGGCGGCGCAAGTGTCATGGAGTGACCCCGTGCCTTGTTCAATCAAGACCAACAGCGACACCCGAAAAGGGAGGTACGAGGACGGCGAGTTCCGCCATGCCTCGTTCACGGTGCTGATTGAGTACCGTGAAGGCTTTGCCGCCGAGAGGGTGAAGCTGGAACGCCTTGGAGAGGACTTGGGCGAGTTCCAGGTGTTGTCCGTTGAACCTCTTACCACTGTCGGACGGATTCAGATCATCGTGTGAAGAAATGGCAAAGTCGGTCACATACAGCAGCAAGTACAAGGGCGTTGTGGTGAACACCACCGACTACAAGGCCGTCAACCGCGCCCTGCTGAACCGCAAGGAGGAGCTTGAGAGGTTGCTCATCAAGCGTTTCACGATGATTGGAGAGGAATGCGTGAGGATTGCCCGTGAAAGCGGCTCCTATAACGACATAACGGGCAACCGGCGCTCGTCCATCGGCTACGTGATACTGCATGACGGCAAGCCCGTGGTGAACGGGGCATCCAAGCAGTACAGCGGGACGAAGGGCAACGGCGAAGCGGGACCACCTGCAGCCGAAGCCCTTTTGAAGTCCCTTCAGGCAAAGTTCCCTTGGGGCATTGTCCTGATTGTGTGCGCTGGGATGAATTACGCCGCGTATGTGGAGAATGTCCGTCACAAGGACGTGCTTACCACGGCGGAGTTGTTGATGGAGAGCCTTGTAAGGAAACATCTAACGAATAGGGGTATCGTGAAATGAGCAGCGGAATCAAGACGGAAAAGCAGGTCGAGCGGGATTTCTACACCTTCATCCGTGAAAGCGTGTTGGGTCAGGGAATCAGGGGGACGGTGTACCGCCCCAATATGAGACCCGCCAATGCCAAGACGGAGGATTTGGTGGTGAAGTTCCTTGCTGGCCTTGACGAACAAATCCAAAGCGGCGTGGTGATTATCAACATCTATGTGCCTGACATCCCCTTTGGGAATGAAGGGCGCAAGGTTGAGGATTCGACCCGCGTGGATGAGTTGGAAAAGCTGATTCGTAGTTTCGTGGATGATAACGACAATACCGAATATTGGATGCAGACTGACGGCACCCCGCGTTCAACGGAGATTGAGAACATTGAGCAACATCTGATTTATGCAAGAATTAAGTTTAACCGATTAGCACAATAACTACTATGAGCAAACCTATCATGTCTTGGTCGAAGTGCAAGATTGAGATTGGCAAGACGGGCGCAAGTGATGCGATGGCCGCCTCGCTGACCGATATCGGCATCATTAAGGACAAATCGACCACCCTTGCCGCTGAAGACGGCGAGTCGCTTACTGCAAAGGCCACCGGCGGTGTCGTGGTGGCCGAGGAAGAAGGCGAGCCGGTCATCACCCTGACCACCCGTGTGATTGAGCCGACCTACGCCCTCGAGACCCTCCTGACGGGTGCTGTTGTAGGTGGTACCGACAACGATGAGCTGACCGTGAAAAGCAATGTCGTTTCGGACGATTTCAGCGTGAAGCTGACCCCGAAAAACATCGGTGCCATCGGCATCAAAGCCCGCCGTACCCATGTCTCGTTCCGTCCTGGCCACTCCGAGGAGGAGGGTCATTTCGTGGACTTGACCTTCAAAATCCTCGCTTGCGATGATGGCGAACTATACAAGAAGTATAGGGTCAAGGCCGCTGATTGGCCGACCGTCCAAGCTGGCGGCTAACCTTTGGATGATTCGTACTTTCTTTTTCATTTTTTGGACATTTGATTGGAAGTGGGGTGGGATTTGTCTCTCACCCCCTTTTTGGAAAAAAGCAAGCATGGAAAAATGGAAGATAATAGAAGGTTATGGCAGATATGAAGTGTCAGACCAAGGCAATATTCGCAATGTTGAGACCTTGAAAGTCCTGAAACCGAGGAAAGACAAGGGCGGCTACTTGCAAATCAACCTCTATGGACTTGGCGGCATGAAGACCGAGAAAGTCCATCGCCTCGTTGCAACGGCATTTGTTCCTGAAGTGGCAGGGAAAAGCCATATCGACCATATCAACGGGAATCGTGATGACAATAGGGCTGCAAATCTCCGTTGGTGTACGCTGGCAGAAAACAACGGTTTCGACCTTGCAAGAAAGCGTAAGGGCGAAAAGAGGCGCGAGTTCCTTAACGGCCACCGTCCAACGGGTTTTATCAAGCCCCGCAGGATGGTCAGGCAGTTGACGAGGCAAGGCGTTTTCGTCCGTGATTGGGCTGACGGATTCGAGGCGGCTGAAAGCCTTGGGATTGCGTCATGCAACATATTCAGGGTATGCAACGGACAAAGGCATACCGCTGGCGGTTTCATTTGGAAATTCACAAACAATTGATTTACATGGAAAGCATGACCATTGAGCAGAGGGTCGCATCTGCCATTCTTGAAAAGGCGACCGACAGCATAGAGATTGGCGGCGAGGTTTATCCGTTGGGCGACCCTTGCATGGCCACCTTGATTCTCGTTTCCGAATTGATTTCAACGATGCCCGTGGTTGAGAAAGTGCCGAAGGAGCAGATTGTTTACTCGGTGCTTCACCATGCCAAGGACTTCAATGCCGTTGCCGAGCTTTGCGCCATCCTGATATTGGGCGCGGGTCATTTGACGGAGGAACGGGAAATCACCGAATATGAGCGTTTCCTTGGCGTTTTCAGGCGCAAGGTTGTGCGTAAGGTCGTTATCGACCGAAAAGCCGCCCTTGCGCGTGAAATCGCCCTGAATGTGCGTCCGTCCACCGTGTTCAACTGCATCATCACGAGGTTGCAGGATATGGAGGTGGCGCATTTTTTCTCCATTATCACTTCCCTATCCGAGGCAAACATCCTAAAGCCGACAAGGGAAGTGGAAAATCCCTGAATGACAGCATTTGGGCTACCGTCCTCGGAATTGCGAAGATGTTCGGATTGACGGCAAGGGAGGCGTTGTACGACATCAGCTATAAGAACGCCATCATGTATTCAAGGGCAATGCCGATGCCGAATGACGAGACGGAGGATGATTCGCCGCTGTATGACGATAGCCTCGATGCCAACAATCCCGACAATTTCAACAAATTCAACGACTTTGAAGACGAGGAGGTAGTAAGAGCATGAACACTGACGGCAACATTGACGGCACCCTGAGTTTCGGAACCGCCGTGGATATGAGCGGCTTCGATGAGGCACAAAACGAAATCATTGCAAGAATACAGCAGATTGGCGAAAAGGCCGAGGCGCAAGGAATGGAACTACATGATTTCATCAGCAACATTCCAGCGGTGGATTTGGCAAGTTTCGCCAATGTTGATTCCTTGGATAAGGTTAAGGATGCCTTCGAGAACATCAACTATGTGATGGAATCGAGCAAGGCGGCAATCAAGCAGCTTGAGGCAGAGTACGACCGACTTGGCGTGGAAATGGACAATGCCTTCAAGAGCGGCAAGGATGAGGAATACACCCAACTCGACCGCAAGCGTAAGACCATCAAGGAATTGATTGCCTTGCGGACGAAGTTGATGAGTACGACCGACCAAGTGGCAGGCGAACTCTCGGAATATGAGGCCAAACTCAAAAAGAGTGCCGACACCACAAATAAACTGAAAGACGAACTGAAGAAAGCGGAGCCTGCCCATACCTCACTACGGCAAAGGGTTAGGGAATTAAAAGATGAATTGGTCGCGATGGAGGCCGCTGGGCAGCGCGACACCGAAAAATATAGGCAACTTCAGGCCGAGGCTGCAAAACTGACGGACGCGTGGGCTGATGCCACTAAACAAGCCTCTATCCTTGCCCATGACCAAAGAGGATTTCAGGGAGTCATTTCAGGATTGAGCGGTGTGGCTGGCGCATTCACGGCGGCACAAGGAGCGGCTTCCCTATTCGCTGGAGAGAACGAGGATTTGCAGAAAATCATGCTGAAAGTGCAGTCCCTTATGTCTATCACTATGGGATTGCAGCAAATGCAAGCGACCCTTGACAAGGATTCCGCTTTCAGGCTTGTAACCCTGAATGGGCTGAAAGAATGGTGGAACAAGTTGCTTGCCATCGGAGCTGGTGAGGCTACGGCTGAAACGGCAGCAATAACGACAAACTCGGCAGCGGAGGCCGCCAATGCAGAGGCGACCACCGCAGAGGCCGTGGCAAAAGAAGCCAAGGCCTCTGCCGCTGGTGGTGCAGCATCCGCAGAGGTTGTCGATACAGCTGCAACGGCGGCAAATGCGACAGCGGCCATGACCGGGACAGCCGCAAATAACGGACTCGCAGGCGCATTCAGGATGGTTGGAGCGGCCATCAAGTCAATTCCAGTGTTCGGATGGATTGCAGCGGCCATTGGAGTGCTTATCGGGGTGGTTTCGCATTTTGTAAAGAAGTCGAAAGAGGCAAAAGAAGCCGCAAAGGAACAGATGGAAATGGTGAAAGATGCCAATAAAGCCTATATCGAGGCAAAGGTGGCTATCAACGATAATATCACAGCCCTTGAACACTTCAATGGTACAAAAGCGCATGAAAAGAAGCTGGTTTCCGACCTGAATACCAAATACGGCGAAACGATGGGCTACCACAAAAGCCGTGCGGAATGGCTTGCCGTGTTGAAGGAAAAGGGCGAGGCTTACTGTCAAACCATGTTGCTTGAGGCAAAGGCACAAGCCCTTTTGAACAAATATACCGAAGCCTATATCAACCTTATGGATGTTAAGGCGATGGCTGAAAACGGAGAGTTCAAAAAGTGGTGGCGGAGCAAGTCGGGTGACGAAAAAGCGGCTCAAGAGGCCATTAAAGCCGCAGAGGATAATGTGAAGAAATGGGAGGATGAGTATAACAAGCTGCAAACCGAGATAGCGCAATTCAAGACGGACAATGGATTGGATTTCCACCCACAGTCAAATTACGACCCGCAAAAGGCAGCTTCGGAAATAAAGAAGGCCATTGACGACTACAAAGCAGCCGTGAAGAAATATATCAAGGATGCCGATAAGGAAATCACCCAACTGACCATCGATTCCCAAGCTGAAGGATTGGGTAAGGAATTGCTCGCTTCCCGCATTGCCACCGAGCGGCGTTTGGAGGATTGGGAAAACCAGCTTCGCATACTTGCAAGGCAACGCAAGGAAATGCTGAAAGCCCAATATATGAGCAAAGAAGGGGCGACAGAGGCGGGCTGGGAAAACTCGTCCGCTGGAAAGAAGTCAGAGGATGATTACATGGCTGAGATTCTGAATGAGGGTGGAGAGATTGCCGAAAGATACTATGCCGTAAGAAAGCAAATCACCGAGAATGGCGAAAAGGAAATTGCCAATATTACCCAAAACTATAATGACGCGTTGGTTGACGAGTTTGGCACCACCACCCAAAAGCTGGAGAAACTTGAAAGGGAATGGTTTGAGCGTTTTGCCTCCAATTCCATACCGCCCGAGTTTTTCGATGAGGCGGTGAAGCAAATGGAACAACAATTTGCCTCGTTGAAGTCGGAGGATTTCAAAAACCTGATTGATTGGGATAGCGTTTTCGGCGACCTTGACAATCAGTCCATTCAGTCATTGAGGGCAAATCTCGATAGGATTAGAGCCTATTTCGAGCAGAACAAGGAATCAATGAGCGCGACCGAAATCAAGGACTACACCGAGGCCATTAAAAAAATGGAGGATGAGATTGCCGACCGCAATCCCTTTGAGGCCATGCACAAGTCATTGAAGGACATCGGGAATGCCAAGACTGAACTGATTGCCGCCCTGAATGAAATGGCCGCTGCCCAGCAGGGACTGACCGAGGCGCAAAACGAGTACAACCTTGCGGAGGAATACTACTACCAGCTTCAGGCCGAAATGATGAACGGCGACCTGACGGAGGATAGTCAGGAAATGATTGATGCCACCACCCGCCTCTCGGAGGCTCAAACGAGGCTTAACCAAGCCGAGGAAAGGGGTGTGAAGGCTGAAAACAATGTCATCAGGGGGCGTAATAACCTGACCCAATCTTACCGCAATTTTGCCACACAATTGAAGAACTGCGGCTCGGTGGTCGGTGATGTCGGCACCAAGGCAAAGAACCTTGCGGCCGTGTTCTCGAAGGATTTGGCCGACAGCATGGAAAAGGGCATCGACTTCATGGATGAGATTATCGATGCCGCTTCCAATGTCATCAACGCCATTTCGGATGTGGGCAAGGGTGCCGCCACGGGCATTGAGGCCGCTGTGGAGGCATCGGCCACCGGCTCGACCGCTGCCGCCGCCGCTGGAGCCACGGCCATCAGTACCATCGAAAAGGCATCGGTCATCCTGACGGTGATTTCAGCCGCCTTGCAGGTGGCCACGGCCATTGCGAATCTTGTGAGCAATAATGCAGCATCGGAGAGGCGTATAAAGGCACTTCAAGATAGAATCGATTCCCTTGAATGGGAAATCCAAAACAGCGATGTGCTTCTTTTCCAAGAAAAGTACCGTGACACGGTGGCCGAAACCAAAGAGGCACTTGCAGAGGCTTTGGAGTATGTGAAGCAATATTCCGATGCCTACATACAAGCCGCCGCCGAAGCCGAAGCCGCGTGGAGTGTCTATTATGCCAACCAAGACCCCGAAATGGACGAATCCCTTCGCCAGCAAGCAGCATGGAAAACGGCGATTGCCAACAACATCCTGATGGAGGAACAAATGCATAAGGCTACCGAGGTACTTGCCGAAAACTGGGCTCATGTCAACTATTCCGCAACACGGGCATTGAGTTCAGAAAAGTACAAGATTGCCTACGATAATGTTCAGAAACTCGCCGAGCAGACCATTGACTTGATGAAGACCAATGAGGAACTTGAAAGCGGAAAGGACACTGAAAAGAAAAAGAAGGAAATCGAGGAAAACAACCAACAAATCCAAGAAAACGCCCAAGAGTCGGCGGAGATTGTCGCTGGTATCATCGAGGATGTTTTGGGCAGTTCTGCCAATGACATAGCCTCGCAGTTGGGTGATGCCTTCTTTGACGCGGTTTCCGCTGGTGAGGATGCAATGGAGGCATGGGGCAAAAAGACCAACGAGATTGTAGCAGACATCATTAGGCGAATGTTGGTGCAAAAATTCCTTGAAGAAAAGATTGCAAGCATCATCGATGACTATCAAAAAGTATGGTTTGATGCTGACGGCCTGAATATGGATGCCGTGATTGCATCGATGCCCGACTTTGCCAACAGCCTATTGAACGCTGGCGAGGAATTTCAGGCGATTTGGGACCAACTTCCCGACAATATCAGGCAATATCTATTTGGTGATGAACGCGAGGCTTCACAGCGCGGCATCGCCACGGCCTCGCAGGATTCCGTTGATGAGAACAACGCCCGCCTGACCACCATTCAGGGTCACACCTACAGCCTCGTTCAGGGGCTGGAGGAATTGAACGGGACGGCCAATGAAATCCTCGTCAGGGTGACGGGCATCGAGGCCAACACCACCGAGGCCAACAATAAACTCGACAATATGGGCAACCGTGTACGCAACATCGAAAACACGGTTGATGATATACAACGAAACGGAATAAGGATAAGGGGATAAAGCGATGAAAGAGATTAAGGATGCACAAGGGCAATGGCTGGAGGCCAAGGCCAAGGCCGCAAGGCTTCAGGAGGGCAAGGGAAACTTCGACCTTGCCTCAAAGTTGAACGCTTGCCAAATGTTCAAGGGTGATGAGAGCATTGAGGATTTGGTGGCTTTGATGTTCACCCAGCAGGGCATCGAGTTTATGACGCGGCTGGGCGGAGGCTTCCCCGATTTGGCCGTTTTCCGCAAGTTCAAGAGGTTTTCCCCTGAAAAGTTGGGGGTTTACATAGATGCGGGGCGAATCACCCTGAAAAACCCTGAAAAGGCCTTTTTGGTGGGTAACACCGTGGCCGTGCTTCAATACGATGAGCTGAAGGCCAAGCGGCTTGTTATGATGCACGGGGCGAAGGCCACCGTTGAGGCTTCGGGCTGGGCTGTCGTGAGGATTGATACGGACGGCACCTGCAATGTGGATGTGAAAAAGGCTGACCATGCAAAAGTACTGCGATGAGATACGAGAACAAACTATTCATAGACGGCTTGGATGCAATGGTCGAGTATGGGGTATTCGTGGAGCGTAACGGGTACCGCCAGCTTATCCAGCAGCCCGTCTTCAAGAAAATCGACCAAACGGAGTGGCCGGAGTTTGACGGCGTGGAGGCGGATGTGGCCGCCCCAATGCTGGACGCAAGGCAGTTCCAAATTCAGTTTTGCATCAAAAACGTGCGATGGGCGGAGGATTTGTTTCTCGCACTTTCGGACGGTGTTTACCATGAGTTTGATTTCAAGGAGGTGGATATCAAGGTGAATTTGAGGCTCGTTTCAAACGGAGCCTTTTCGTCATATATCCGCCTTGGAAAGATGACCCTGACCTTTGCCGATGACTTCCCTTCAGGCCTTAAAGGGGAACCCTACGAGCTGGGCGAGAGTGAGGTGGTGCAGCGTGGCTATACGATTGACGACATCGACTTCTCGCAGTTCGGGATGTATGTTTTGAAGGGTACTGACGATTCCATCAGGAAAGCCCCCAATGTGCGTGAGAACCTGAAAATCACGGCAAAGAATATGTCGGGCGCGAGCTACGACAGCAACGGCGATGTGCATTGGAGGGCAAAGGACATGACCCTGAAACTGTTTGTGAGAGCCGCCGACCTTGAAGAGTTTTGGGAGCGGTACGGCGCACTTTATCAGGTATTGATGTCGCCTGGCCTTCACACCTTCAATTTCAGCCCTATTGATGTGGATTACCATTTTCTACAAGAGCAATTCGGTGTCGAGGTTTGAGATATTGACCAGCGGGAAAGTGTGGTGCGAGTTCTCGGTGGTTATGACCGTGACCGATTGGCATCCCGTCAGTTCGTGGCTGTTGCTTGAAACGGAGGGTGAGGAATTGGTCATCACCGAGGGCAACATCAACTATACCATCACGATTAGGATTTAACCTTTTAATTTGAAGATTATGGCAGATTTACCAACAAAGAAAATCTCCGAATTGCCGTTGAGTTCGGTGCTTACCGGCCTATACACAATCGGAGTGGATGAGAACAACGAGAGTGTCAAGATTCCTCTCGGGCAATTGATTAACGCATTGCTGCATGACATTGACGATGCGGCGCAAGCTGCGGCGCAGGCGCAATACAACATCGACCACTTGACCGTGACCACTGAAATGATTGCAGACGGGGCTGTGACGCGTGCGAAGATTCCCGACAATGCCATCAATGCCGACAAGATTGCCCCTGATTCCGTGGATAGGGACAAACTCGCTGACGAGGCCGTGAATGAGGATAAGCTGGCGGATGAGGCTGTGACGGAGGATAAGCTGGCCGATGGCGCAGTCACCACCGACAAGATAGCGGAAGAGGCTGTCGATACCGAGCAGATAGCGGACGGAGCCGTGACCTCCGACAAGCTGGCGGAGGGTGCCATTGGCAGCGTTGGCTTGGCTGACGGTTCCGTGACCACTCCAAAGCTGGCCAACGGCGCGGTGACATCGACCAAAATCGGCGTGGGTGCCGTTGGTTCAGGACACATTGCGGATGGCGCGGTCATCGGTTCCAAGATTGCCGATGGTGCAGTTTCAGGCCAAAAACTCGCTTCAGGGGCGGTTTCGACCGAAAAGATAGCCGACAATGCAGTGACGGGCGGGAAACTCGCTGACGGGGCTGTTACGGAGGGGAAAATCGGAAACGGCGCGGTGTCGCAGTCCAAGATTCAGGACGGTGCCGTTGGTGCATCGAAATTGGCCAGCGGTGCCGTTGGTACGAACAAGATTGCAGACGGAGCCGTTACGGGCGCGAAGATTGGCAGTCAGGCCGTTGGGATTGGCAAGTTGGCGGGCGATGTTTACGCCAGCCTCCTTTTCTTCAATGTGAATGTGAGCGGCGGCAATTCCATTCAGACCCTGAATGCCGCCCGTACCCATGTGGCCGGCCTCTCCAATGCCTCGTTGCTGCAAAAGGCCGGTTTGGTGCTGGTTTTCAAGAATGCCAACGGCACGGTCGAGAATTGGCAGTACAACGGCGGCACCTGGGGCGAGGAATCGTCATGGAAAGCCCTTGGCAGCGATGTAAAGCAGCCGCTTATCAATGTGGATAACCTTTGCGGGTCGCCCACGGGAGCGAGTTTCTACAACCTGCAGTCGGCCATTGCGGCCGTGGTGGCCTTGGGTACTTCCACGGGCATGGATTATAGGATGAGCGGTTTGGTCATCACCTATAAGACCGCAGAAAACACTTGGGAAACGAAGCAGTTCAAGGGTGCTATTTCGGACTTCAACGAAACGGGTTTGTGGGCTGACTTTGGCGGTGGCGGCGGTGTGGTCGAGACCTCCGACACGCCCGCCGAGGATGGTCAGGATGCCTTTTCAACGGGCGGCGCGTATGAGTATATCCCCGCCGGATTGGAGGTCGATACCGAGACGGAGGGCGTGGTGAAGTTGCAGATGGTGAACGCTGGCGGTGAGGCCGTTGGCGACCAAGTGCAGTTCCCAATCGGTACGGGCGGCGGTGGCGGCACGGGTACGGTGGTGTCGCTGGCCTTCCAAAGTTCCCCGCTGTATGGCAGCGCGGGCGGCACTTTCATATTGAGGGCGGCGGTGCGTTCGGTGACGATGGTTGGCTTGACGGAGCAGACCAACACGATTATGACCGTTGATTTGTACGACCGCGACACCAACACCCTATTGCAGACCTTCAATTTCAATCAGGCATCATCGGCCTCGATGAGTACCTACGACTTTTTGATGGATGTGACCCAATACTTTGCCACGGCTGGGACGAGGCGTTTCCGTTGCGTGGCCACTGACGATTCAGGCAACACGGGAAGCCGCAACATCAATATCACGGCGGTGGATGTGACCATTACCAGCGTCCAAACCCTGCAATATACCCAAAGCACGGCCTTGGTGGTGGGTGGTTCCGCAAAGAGCATTCCGATGTATAAGTTTGCCAACAATGCGAGTGACCGAGGCATCACGGCCTATGCCGAAATCTATCTCGGCGGGGCGTGGCGGTCGCTTGGTACTTCGGTGATTCAGGACACCTATTCACACAGCATCACCATTGACCCGCAGAACTGCCTTGGCTACAACCTTGCGCATGGTGCCTACCAAATCAGGATTCACGGCGTGGATGTGGCTTCGGGCGTGGTGGGCAATTACCTCTACACGGGCATCTTTGTGATTGATGAAACCAGCACCGTGCCGTTGGTGGTGGAAAGCTGGTTGAGTGAGACCGTGACCCCCGTGGTGAAGCTGTACGAGACCATCGTACTGAATTATGCCGTTTACGACCCGCAGAACACGGCACCGACCGCCACGGTTTACCTTGACGGCGTGGCGGTGCAGAGCCACACAGCCTATCGGTCTGCGGCCTACACCTATACCCATCAGGTTTCGGGTGTCCCTTCAGATGGGACATTCAGCCATTTGGTGAAGGTGGGTTGCGGTGCCTCCTATGGTGTTGAGGCCGTTTTCAATGTGAACGGGACGGTGATTGACGCATTGTTGAAAAGCGGTGCCATCTATGCCTTTGACTTCGCCAATAGGAGCAATGACGAGCCGAGCCACGAAATCGTGAGTAACGGCTACCATATCACCGTGAACGGGTCGAATTGGAGTACCACGGGCTTTGTTGATTTCAACGGCGATAAGTGCCTGCTGTATGCGGAGGATGTGACGGGTGGCCTTGACCATCACCCCTACCAGCCCACTTCCATTGAGGCCAACGGCATGGCCATTCAGTTTGCCTTTGCCTCAAAGAACCTCGTTGATGACGATGCCGCTTCAACGAGGGCGTTGGCGCGGGCTTCTATGTGACGGGCAAGGTGGTGGGTATTTATTGCTCGACCGGCCTAACCAACCATAAGGAGGAACGGGCATACAAGCAGGGCGAAATGAATACCGTTGCCGTGGTCGTGGAGCCAGCCGTGGAGGGTTTGGGCGTGACCCGCTCGGGTACGACCTACTATTTCATTAAGCTGTACCTGAATGGTGAGGAGGTGGCGGTCATCGGCTATGTGGCCGGCCAAAGCAACCTGATTCAAAACAAGCAAATCTCGTTCAATGGCACCCAAGGCAACCTCTACCTGCGTTATATTTTGGCGTGGGAGGATTATTTCCAATTCGACCAAGCCTTCCAAAACTACCTCGTCAAGCTGACCAACACGGCCGACATGGTGACGGAGTTTGATTTCGAGGATGTGATGGCCTCCCAGCAGGTGACGGAGCAGGGCGTGACCACCACGAAATTGCGCCCGCAAGCGTCCGATTTGGCAGACCGTAGCATGGCCTACATCATCGAATGCCCCTACAACGGTTCGGACATTGAGGCGTTGGATAACACCACCAGCACCAAGCAAAAGAACTATGTGACCCTCTACTACATCGACCCGAAACGGCCTTGGACTAACTTCAGGGCTGACGATGTGCAGCGTAGGAATCAGGGTACGACATCGGCCAAGCGACCCGTGAAGAATCCCCGCTACTACTTGGCGGCAAAGAACGGCAGCACCTATGACAAAGTGAATAAGACGGGCGGCACGACCATCACCCTTTTGAATCCCGACCCGACCACCACGGCAGGCCAAAGGGCTATTGTGCTTGCGGCCATCAATAAGGTGCAGCTTCACGATGATTCAATCCCCGTGGATATTATCACGGTGAAGGTGGACTATTCCAACAGTTCCAATGCCAACGACTGCGGCGTTTGCGACCAAATGAACGCCACCTTCAGGGCGTTGGGTGCCAATTACCTGACCCCTGCGCAAAGGGCGTATGACGGCACTTGGAAAAAAGGCACCCTTGAATTGGATGGGTTGGTGATGAACCATTCCACGGCCAACTTCCCCGTGGCCATGTACCGCTCAAAGAGCGACACGGGCAGCAGCCCCTATTTCCATGCCAAGGGCAATTGGAAAGAGGATAAGAAAGAGCAGGTTGCTTTGGGATTCAAGGACACGCCTGGCTATAACAAGGGATGCCTGAATTATGGCGACTTTGTGGAGTTCTACGGCAACAGCGGCGAGACCCTTGCGCAGACAAAGACCCGTTTCCTCAATTCCAACCCCGACACCTCAAATACCTACGCCCTGACCCAATACTGCGGCAGCTCCTATATTATTATGATGTATGAAGAAGGCGCATGGGTGGCCAAGTCAGGCTCGATGGTGCAGGGTGCAAACGGCAAGTGGACGGTGACGGGCAAGGTGCTGAATCCCGTGGACGGCTTCGAGTTGCTGAACTATCAGGGCATGGACTGGTTCAAGGGCGTTTCGTCCGTGTCGGACATGATGGCACCCTCGACCTCGTTCTCAAAGTGGGTGCAGCAGCTCATTGATGACGGCGACATTTCCGTTGAGACCGTTCCCGCTTGGACTTACTACTTCGAAAGCCTCGTTGATGATGACGACTTGGCCATTGCCTATGCGCTGGGTAAGAAGGTGCCGTACAACCTTTATCGATGGATGTGCTTCTGCGATTATTGCGACTACGACCTTCACGGCTCGACCGGACTGACGCGGTGGCGCAATGGCCTTTGGCGTTTTGCCTCCCCTTATTCGTGCTTCGCCTACGACATTTTCTCGGATTACCTTGCGGCCGTTGACCAAAGGGCAAAGAATATGCAGCCCATGTGGTTCCTTGAAGACGGTTGCTCGATAACGAGCGATGCCAACGGCGTTTATTCAATGAAGAACGCCAGCAATGAGACCTACGAGGCCACAAGCGGGATGTTGCCGATGAGGATGTACCTGAATAAGATTTACGACTGCGACACCTGCAACGGTCAGGATAACGATGGCGGTCAAACGGTGGATGCCGAGGTTGACCCCAACAAGATGCCCGACCCGCAAACGGGCTACACCAACCCCTATGCAGGTTACAACAGCGTATTGTTCAGGAATATGTATTTGCAGCAAACCGTATATGTGGACGGGAACAATACCGAACTTTCATTGCGGACGGTGGCATCGGCCATGAGGTCATGCACCACCACCGTGGACGGTCAGACCTTGAAGCCGTTTTCGCCCGAAGGGGCGCAGTATTTCTTCGTTACAGCCCGCATCAAGCGTTGGCAGAAGAAAGTATCGTCCTATGATGGAGAACGCAAATACATCGATTTTACGGCCACCTCCGACAATATCTATTTCTACGCCCTTCAGGGGCTTGGCCTGACCTCGTTGCCCGCCTTCATCGAAAGAAGGTGGCGCATCCGTGACGGATTCTATGGTACGGGCGACTTTTTCAGCGGTGTGCTGGCTGGCCGTGTCAATGCACCAAGCGGCGCAAAGATTCGCATCACGGCGGCAAAGACGGGCTATTTTGGCCTTGGCAACGATTCAAGCGGCTCCCTGACCGAGAGCGTGTATTTGGAGGCTGGGCAAAGCTACAACTTCACCCAATTCAGCCATGAGGAAGGTGCCTTGCTTTACATCTATCAGGCTGATAGGATGTCGATGATTGACTTGTCGGAAATCACCCTTTCGAACAACTTCGATTTCAGCGTGATGACCCTTGCGGAGGAAATATACATCGGCAAGGTGGGCAAGGTGAACCTGACCATTGGAGCCTACACCCTATTGAGCAGCGTGAACCTTGGCGAACTGCCCTTCTTGAAAGTGCTTGACATTAGGGACACGGTGATTACGAATGTGGTTTGCACTTCGTGTCCGAGGTTGGAAAGCCTCTACGCCGCCGGTAGCCAACTGACCCGTGCCGATATTGCGGACGGTGCAAAGATTACCTTGATGCAGTTGCCCGCCACCTACAACTACCTGCGATTGAGGTATTTGCCGAACCTGACCCTTACGGGGTTGCAGTTGGCCAACCCTGCAAGCGTGAACACCCTGATTGTCGAGAATTGCGCCAAAATCAGCGCAATCGAATTGGTGAGGGTTATCTCGCAGACCACGGGGACGGGGCTTCGTGTGGTTAGGGCTGCACCCGTGAATGTGAGCTATGACGGCTCGGATTTGGAGGTACTTGCAGGGTTGCCGCTGACGGGATTGGATGCCAACCTGACGGCGCAGGCCAAACCCGCCATCGTTGGCACCTACACCCTGACCAAGTACAAGGATAGCGACTTGCTGGCATCGTGGCGGGCATTCTTTGGCAGCGACCTGACCATCCATCAGGCGCAGTTTACCACGGTGGAGTTTGACGATACCGTGACCGACCCCGCAAATGTCAGCAACCTTGACAATGAGACGGGCTACAAGTACAACACCGAGTATGTTCCAAGCGGCCATATCAACGCGATTAAGGACGGGTTTGTCCCCGTGAATGGTCGCCTTATCAATGGCGTGTTCAAGTGCAAGCGTTTGAGCAATAGCCATTATCGGAAATATGCCGATGGTACGGACTTTGAGAACTACAATGACCAAATCGGTACGGGTGACGATACCTTCATGCGTTTGCCCCACCATTGGTATAAGGGTATCAACGACTTCAAGAATGAGAAAAAGTACATTTGCTGGAGTAGCGTGGATAACGGGGTCGATGGCCAAGGCCACAACATACCGCCTTTGTCAACGGCCACCAATATCAACCGTAAGACCCTTTCGCAGATTGTGTTCCAAAGCAATGCGGCGGTCATCGTTACCAACATCACCGATGGGGAAAGCACCCTTGAAAGTGAGGGCGTGGTTCAGGCTACGCCAAACCATAACATCTACCGCCTTGATGTGGAGGGCATGAAGCAGGTGCGCTGGCCTGGCTTGAACAATGCGACAATCGGAGTTTGTTTCCTGAATGCCGAGGGTGTTATCATTGGCCACTTCAATATGGCCAAAAACGGCTCGCTGTTTGACTTTGTGACGGGTGACTACCTCTTCATTGATGTGCCTAACGGCGCGAAGTGGTTTGCCTTCACCGCTTACAACGGCAACAATGCGCTGGAGGCCATCGCCGTTGATAGTGAGAACATCGAGGCCATTGAACCTGATTGGGTCGAGTTTGACGAATGTTTGGGTGGCATCTATGAGGCTTCGATTGATTCATTGAGGCAGATTCGTTCCATTTCAGCGGTATCGGTTAGAGTTGGCACGGGTACATCCACCACCTCGACTGAATGGATTTACGACAATGACGGCAACCCGACCAATACCCCGACCGGCACGATGAATTGGACGGCAAAGGATTTGCAGAACCTTTCCCGCCGCCGTGGTGCTGGGTATCAGCTATTTGACTACGAAATGAGTAAGTTCGTGGCCAATCTATTCTTCTCCGTTTTTGGCAATAGGGATTCCTCAAAGGTGCTTGGTGCTGGCAAGTTGGCTGGTGGCAACACGGGAACGATGGATGCCCGTGGTAATTCCAGCAGTACCGACCTCGCCAATACCAGCGGCAGCGGCAACAAGTGCCTTGGCTTTGAATCGTTCTTTGCCTGCACCTACGAATTTATGGATATGGTGGCGGTGAATGTAAGCACATTCATTCAGGCCTATAAGGATAAGTTCCCAACGGGCAACACAAGCCACCCCATCAATGCCGTTTGGCATATCTACGACCCGATTAGGGGGACGGAGCGCACGGTGCAAGGCATCACCACTTCGGGTTACAATATCGCCCGTGTGAAGAACGGTCGCTTCTGCGATGTGATAGCCTCAAAGTGCAGCGGCGACAGTCAGGCCTTCGTCACCTACTATGGTGATATTAACTATTATTCAGCCTCTCGGTGCCGTGTTGTCGTTCGGGCGAGCTACAGCGCCTACGTGTACGGCGGTGTCGTTTTTGCGCATGCGAGCAAGGCGTGGTCGGACTCGAATACGGGTTTCGGTTCCCGTCTTGCCTTCAGGGGTCAAATACAAATAGAGGATTGAGTATGAAAGCGAAATGCGAAAATACGAATGTGCGTGAGGCGTGGCGGTCGGATAAGACCGCCCGACCTCCCACCGTGCCAAGGATATAGACCAAAAAGGTAGAGGGTCTCATGGGGGTGCCGTGTTGTCGGCTGATTGCTTCAATTCCTTGCCAGTGTTCAATGAGAATATCCGTCCATCGTCACTGACGGCATACAGACCTTCGTAATCGATAACATTTATTACTTTCATTTTGGTATGATGTTTATTTCGATGAAAAAATAGAAAAAATTATTCGTATTAGAAACAAATAAAACACAAAATAAATACAAAAGCCATGACAAACGGATTCGTAAAGGTGTATGGTGCCGAGGCAGCGCAGGACGGCATCATCGTTTTGAGCGAAAAGAACTGCGTGATATTCTACGGGTATGGCACGGACGAACTTGGCGGCTGGAATTGGCGCAAGGACTACGACCATATCCCGACCGTGGCCGAGGTGAGGGCTGACATCGAGGCGTTGGTGAACACCCAAATCGATGCCGCAATCCTGACCGGATTAAGATGGAACGGCAAGCCCGTGTACCTTTCATCCGAGAACCAATTCAACTTCAAGGCGGCGCATGACTTGGCCGAGGAAACGGACGGTGCCATTCTTCCCATCAAGTTCAAGCTGGGCGAGGATGAGAACGGCGACTCCGTTTACCACACATTCACCAAGACGGAGACGCTGGCCGACTTCGTGTCAAGCATCTTCGTTCATATCCAAGGCACCATCAAGGCGGGTTGGACGGAAAAGGATTCCATTGACTATTCACTTTACCAAGTTGCCGAGCCATGATTACATTGTATTGGGATAACACCGAGAGGGACATTGTTTCCCTGCAAATTCAGGAGAATGACAGCAGCTATCGGAGCCGTGGCCTGATGCAGCGGCCGCAGTTGGTTTTGAAGTTCTCGCTGCCGACCTACCGAGAAATCCCCGTGGGTGCTTATTGCACCTATCAGGGTGAGACCTTCAGATTAATGTCGCCCCAAAACATTAAGAAGCAGGGGACGCGCAATATCGAGTACACCCTGACGATGGGGACATATCAGGACAATATGAGCCTCTACAAGATGCGCAACACCGTGGACGGGCGGCTGAAATACTCGATGTGCAGCACACCAACGGAGTTCGTCACGGAAATCGTGGCCAACCTTAATGCCCGTGACGGGGCTAATGTTTGGAGCGTTGGGGATTGCATCGACACGGCACCCAAGACGATTGAGTTCAACCACACCTATATTGACGCGGCCTTGTCGCAGGTTGCGGAGGAGTTTGAAACGGAGTGGGAAATCGTGAACCATGCCATTCACCTTCACCCCGTGAAGTACAACGAGAACGCCCCGCTTGCGTTGTCATACGGCAAGGGTAACGGGTTCGTGCCTGGTGTAGGCCGTACAACCCCCGTGGGGGAGCAGCCCATCAAACGCCTCTATGTGCAGGGCGGCAACCGCAACATCGACCGCTCGACCTATGGCCATTCGGATTTGATGCTGCCCTATGACCAGCTCCTATCCTTTGACGGTGACAAATTCGAGGATGAAACGGGCTACGATTCGACCAAGGCACGGACATATAAGTCGGACAAAGAGGGCTACTACATCGAGCGTTACGATATGCAGACCGATTCGTCAAAGGAGGATTCCATTGATTGCTCCGACCGCTACCCTTCGAGGGTCGGGGTGATTTCATCGGTGGTGGTGGTGGATGCCAGCCGCAATTGGTATGACTTTATTGACAACTCAATACCGGCTGACATCAACTATGGTGATGAAAATGTATCAAATCCGCCAAGTTGCCTAATCGCCGGCGAGACCTTGACCGTGATATTCCAAACGGGTATGCTTGCGGGTAAAGAGTTTGATGTCAAGTTCCATTATAACGACAAACGATTTGAGATTAAGCCGTTTGAATATGACGGAATCGTCATGCCAAACGCCACTTGGCTCCCCGCCGTTGGTGACAGCTATATCGTTTATGGTTGTATGTTGCCAGCCGCCTATATTTGCGACAATACCAGCAAAGAGGGTGCATCATGGGAAATGTTCAGGATGGCGGTTCGCTACCTCTATGCCAACGAAGACCAAAAGTTCACCTTCACGGGCAAGCTGCAGGCCATGTGGTCACGGGCTAATTGGTCAACGATAAGTCCCAAGTTGGTGGTGGGTGGCTACATACATTTTTCGGACACGCAGTTTGCTCCAAGCGGCACGGATATTCGTATAGTGGGCATCAAGGACTATTTGACTGACCCCTACGCCCCGACCATCGACATATCCAACGGGATTGTCGGCCAAAGCGTGACCACAACGCTTATTCAGGTAGGGTGTCAGGAGGTGACGATTGGTGAGACTCACACCGATTCAATCAATTTCACAAAGCGGCGTTTCCGCGATGTGATTGATACAATGCAGATGCTGCAGGAATCGCTGTTGGAGTTCTCGGAGGGCATTAACCCAATAACGGTGCAGACCATGCAAGCGTTGATTGGCGATGCCAGCCTTCAGTTCGTTTTCACGAACGATAACGATGATATATGGCCTCCTTATTCGGTGTTCGTCATGAATAACTCAACGAAGTGTTTGAATGTCGTAAACCCAAGCCAAAGCGAGCCTCAATCGCCCTTGCTGTTGAAGCATTCGGAGTTGGCAAGTATAATTCACCCTGACCCGCCACAATACATGAAATGGGTGATGACCACAAACAGCTTCAATGTTGCAGACAACCCAAATCAAGGCTACTACCTATATGCAAAATGCAGTAGTGTTGATGGTGTTGGTACGGGTGAGTTTGTTTTGTCGGCCACGGCAATAGCAATGGAATCGGTGACGGGTTATTACCATTTCCTCGTCGGCATCCTTGGCAAGGAATATGACGGGGAACGGAGCTTTGTGACGCTGTTTGGCTTCACGGAATTGCTGCCTGGTCGTGTGACTACCGACCTGATTATAAGCAGTGATGGGTTGAATTACTTCGACCTTGTTCAAGGCCATATTCAGGCCAATAGCGCATATATTCGTGGGACATTCAGAAGTCCGTTCCATGAAGTAAACGGCGAGTTGACCGCCTATCAAAAATATGATAATTTGATTGCGGCTGATAGAATTAGCTACAATGTTCGGCTGACGTGGGATGTAACACAATCAGGGCGTAGGGTTACGATTGTAGGCGGTGGTAATTTGATGACCCCTCCGAGTGGAATGTACTACTTCAAGGACGGAATCAATAAGACGAGCGGATTTTCGTTTGGCACCGTTACATTGCGAGGATATGGTACTGAACAAAACTTCTATGGATGGATTGTCGAGAATTACACGCCGTTTGGCATTGATGTAGTTGGTACAAATGAGTATTACGGAAGTCCGTTCAGGGTGATGGCCATTGGCTCCTATTTAATAATAAATAGTGGCGGCGGTGCCGTTGTTCGTCCCCATGTAAGAACCTTTGACCAATCAACTGCCAATGTTACAAGGAATGGAGTTGGTTATTATACCATATCCGTTTCAGGTGATTGGTTTGCCCATACTGATACATTCCCACAAAACATAATAGTGAATGCGTTGGCCGCTGAATGCCTTGCGATATGTACGGGAATGGCCTATAATTCAATTGATGACACTATGGATTTCAGTATAGCGGTATCACAAAAAGGCTCGGCCTTTGATGCAAGTTTCAACTTTTTGATATATGCATATTACCAGCTATAAAAGTATTTATTTGAAAAATTGGTACTTGTTAGATACTTATTTATTATTTTTGCGCCGATGTTTAACTTTAATCGAAAGGAGGATTCACTATGAAACTAACTGACATTCACAGCATGGCCATTTTAGGGGTCATCGCTTGTATCATCGTCTTGTTTGCGATGATTATTGACCTTGGCGCGGGTTTGTATAAGGCGAAGCAACGCCATGAAATCCGCAGCTCATGGGGCTTGAAACGCACCATGACCAAATTTATCACCTATGAGGGCGGGATGATGATTGCCTTCGGGGTGGACTTGCTTATCTACTTTTCAAGGCTATTCGAGCTATTCAAACTTTCACCTATTGACGGGATTCCCGTAGTGACCTGCCTGATAGGTGTTTTCCTCCTGATAGTAGAGTTTATGAGCATCCGAGAAAAGGCCGACAAAAAGACAAAGAAGGACTTTTCGGAGGCTGGGGAAATCATTACAAGGCTGCTGGAGAGTAAGACCTTCAAGGATGCGTTTATGAAGGCCATTGAGGTACAGCAGGCGCAGAGCCAGTCGCCAGCGGAGCCGGTGAATGATGAGTACGAACCAACAATTGAATGACTATGGCAAAAGTAGAGTTATTGCTGCCGAAAATCCTGAAATGGGAAGGCGGCTTCGTGAACGACCCCGCAGATAGCGGCGGCGCGACCAACAAGGGCGTGACCCTTGCGACCTATAAGGCATACCGCAAGGCTCACAAGATGAAGACCCCGACCGTTGAAGACCTGAAACGCATTACTGACGATGAGGTGCTGGCCATCCTCAAAGAGTTCTTTTGGGACAATATGCAAGCCGACCGCATCAATAGCCAATCCATCGCCAACCTTTGCGTCAATACCCTATGGGGGAGCGGCAAGGGCTATATCAAGACCATTCAGGGCGTTTTGGGTGTGCGTCAGGACGGCGTTGTCGGACCCGTTACGCTGGCCAAGATTAACGGTTGGCAACCTCAAAAAGACCTTTTCGACCGCCTTTGGGCGCGGCGCAAAAAGTTCTTTGAGGACATTGTGGCCTCCAGCGTGAGAGCCTACGAGCGCAAGATTGGCCGCAAGGCCACCGAGCGCGAACTGCTGAAATATACCAAGAAACGCTTTTTGAAGGGCTGGCTTAACCGCCTGAATGACTTCCGCTATGAGGACTAATTTACCCAAACCATATATTTTCCTCTTGTTGGCCTTCGCCACGGCATTCCTCACGGGGTGCCGTGGTTGGAGGCTGGTAAGGTCGGAGAGTGAGCGGAGGCTGGATTCGGTCATCATTCGGACGGAGTACCGAGAGCGTATCGATACGGCCTACATTACCATTGAAAAGTGGTTTCAGCAGGTTTTGGCAGACACCACCTCGACCCTTGAAAACAAGTATTGCATTTCCCGAGCCGAAATCACGGCGATGGGGATGCTTTACCATACCCTTGAAACCAAGCCCCAGCAATTGCCCGTACCCGTGACCACGGTCGAAAAGGTGAGGGATAGCATTATCTACCAAGATCGGTACGAATATATCAAGGAGCCTTACCCCGTGGAAAAGGAACTGACCCGCTGGCAGTTGATGAGGCTGCACGGGTTTTGGTATATGCTGGCCGCGTTGGTTTTGGCCTTGATATGGATATGCCGCAAGCCCCTGATGAAAATTATTTTGAGGGTTGCAAGGGGTGGTTTGTAAAAATGTTTACCTTTGCGCCGCTGATGATTACTTCATCGGTTGCGTTGAAAAACCCGCTCGGCCTCCGCTGGGCGGGTTTTCTATATTATGTCATTGAGTAGATTTGCGGCCTCCTCCTTCTTTTTGTCAATGATTTCCGCATAGATTTGGGTTGTTTTTATCTCGGTATGGCCAAGCAGTTTTGATACGGTGTAAAGGTCTGCGCCCTTTGAGAGTAGCATGGTGGCGTATGTGTGTCGGGCGGTGTGGAAAGTGACATGCTTACCCTTGACCCCAGCATCCTCCGCCCATTTGACAATATATCGGTTTACCATTGTGTTTGTGAGTTGGCAGAAAACATGGTCACCTTCAGAGGCGTTGCCCCTTTCGGGAATGATGGCGAGGTTTGGGATTGGGATGAATACGGGTTCCAATGTCTTTTCGGTGATAATGTGGACTTTTGTGATGCCGTTCTCGGTGACGATGTTGCTCCATGTGAGGCGCATAACATCGCCAAAGCGAAGTCCCGTGAAGCAACTGAAAAGGAACGGCTTTTTTGCCTTTGGGCTTGTTTTGGTTGTAATCATGGCCTGCAGCTCCTCAATTGAAAGATAGTCGCGTTGCACCTTGCCCCGATGTGGCCGCTCGTCCTTTTCCATCAAACTGACGGGGTTTTGGATGATGAAGCCGCGCCTGACTGCAAAGTTTAGGGCGGCATTGAGAGTACCAAAATAGCATTGCCTGGTTGTCTTTGATAGTTTGCCATCCATCCGCTTGTTTTCGGCGGTTGTCAGGTACTCGGCATAACCGATGCAATAATCCTTGTCGATGTCGCAAAGTCGGGTTCCTTTGCGGTATTCCTCCAAGGATTTTGCGGTTGAGGCAACGGTGCGGTATCGGTTGAGGCTTTGGCTTTTCTTGCGTTTTTCCTCCCCGAAAATGACCATGAGTTGGGCCAGCGGCATTTTCTCGTATGCCGACCTATCAATTATTCCGGCATCACCATTGGCAAGTTCGATGATGCGTTTCGATTTGATGGCGTTAGCTGTCCTCAAAGTGACCTCGTTTTGCTGTTTGTCGAACGGTGTTTTTTGTGGTATGAGATAGAGCTTCAGGAATTCGTACCTGCGTTTCCCGTCCTTGTAGATATCAAGGTAGATGCTTCGGTTGCCGTTGGCCAGCGTTTTGAAGCGGATTTTCACGGGTTCTTTTGCCTTTGATTTCATGGTGCGTTGATTGATTGGTAACAAACGAGTAACAAAAAAAATCAAAATCCATCATAACAAGGTGTAGGTGGCTGTTGGCAATTCCCTGACCTGATTACGGTTTGTTTTGATATGTTTTGAAAGTTTATGTTGTTCGTGGCAAAGACGATTTGTTTCATTTGAGATTCAAAATTTAAAATTCAAAATTTAAGATTGGGATTCCCTTGCTGGAATGGAGTGCTATCATTTGGTTAAAAAGCGAGGCAAGTACAAGTCGAAGCATTGTGACATCACCAGCCGCAGCAGAAAACATCATAACCAGCCTCCATTCCCCGCAGGGGAATCTCCTACAACGACCAATCAATCGGTTCAATACCATGTTCCTCCAAATATCGGTTCGTTTGCGAGAAATGATGGCAGCCGAAAAATCCTCGGCTTGCCGATAATGGCGACGGATGCACCGACTTCAGTATCAGATGTTTGAATGGATCAATCAAGGCTTGCTTGGCGATGGCGTAGTTGCCCCAGAGGATGAAAACAAGGTGCTCCCGTTGTTCCGAAAGAGCGCGGATGGCCGCGTCAGTGAACTGTTCCCAGCCGTGGCGCGAGTGCGAGGCCGCTTGTCCGGCGCGCACCGTCAGCGAGGCGTTGAGGAGCAGCACCCCTTCACTCGCCCACTTCTCCAAGTTGCCCGACCGCGCAATGGGCACACCGAGGTCGGCATTCAGCTCTTTGAAAATGTTTTGCAGGCTCGGCGGAAAAGGAACGCCATCGGGCACGGAGAACGAAAGCCCGTGCGCCTGTCCGGGACCATGATACGGGTCTTGGCCAAGAATGACGACCTTCACACTGTCGAAAGGCGTGAGGTTGAAGGCGTTGAAAATCAGCGGTCCAGGCGGATAAACGGCGTATTGTTTTTTCTCACTTACCAAAAATGACTTCAAATCCGCGAAGTAGGGTGCCTCGAATTGCGGACGCAGCACTTGGTACCAAGATTCGTCGATATTGGGTTTCTTTACTTCCATTTCTCAATTTTTCTGCAAAGATGGCAATTTTTTCGAGAAAATTCCGTTATTTTGCAGACCAAATTTCATTGCAATGAAGAAAAAAACTGCCATCGCACTGCTAATCGCCTTTGTATCAGGCATTATCTTGACCTCTTGCGGGTCAAACAAGAGTTGCCCTGCTTACGGCGAATCGCACAAGTTCGTCAAGGAAACGCGCTATTGATAAACCCAAGGTATGCCGGAGGCATTGGAATGATTGCCCTCAGACGCCCCATATTACGGATTTTTCTGCTCTCGCTTTTCAGCGCGTGTTCTTTTTTGTTGTCTGCACAAAACATTGACATCCAAGACGATAACAACATCCCTTTGGAGGAAAAATTGGTCTATCTTCACCAAAACAGCGTCAATTTGGCCATCCATTCCCAAGGTTTCGGGGCTGGCTTCAAAATCGGGAAAATCAAGAGCATCCACAAGACGGTGAACTGGGAAGCCGAAGTGGTTTCGTTGCGCTCGCTCAAGGAAATCAAGACCATCAACGTGTCGGAGTATTTCACTCGCCCATACGTTTACGGAAAGCTGAACAGTGTTTTCGTGGCGCGTTTCGGCTATGGTCAGGAAAACCGCATCTTCGGCAAGCCTTATTGGGGCGGCATCGAAACATGGTGGACTTGGGAAATGGGCGCGTCGTTGGCCTTGCTGAAACCGTATTACTATTATGTGACCGTCTATCGCAACGGACAGGAAATCATTGACGAACAGATCTTTGAGGAGCACGGACAATGGATGACCATCATCGGGCGGGCAGCGTTCACCAAGGGCATTGACCAAACCAAACTCTCACCCGGAGCACATGCCTCTGTCGGCCTCAGTTTCGAAATCGGCAAACAGCGCACCCGAGTGCAAGCCATCAACATGAAACTCGTCGCCGAAGCCTTCCCCATGGGCGTTCCCATCATGGACGGGCAGCGCCTCAATTGGCTCTATCTTACCCTCCACCTGTCGTACAATTGGGGTTCGAGGTTCAACAAATATTGATTAGCGCAGCATCATCGCCGCTTTTTTCACGGCTTTGACAAAGATTTCCACCTCTTCCAAAGTGTTATACAAGGCAAACGAAGCCCTCACCGTGCCTGGAATGCCGAAGCGCGTCATCACAGGCTCCGCGCAATGGTGGCCCGTGCGCACGGCCACGCCCATCTTGTCGATGATGGTGCCCAAATCGTAGGGATGCACACCTTCTATAATAAAGGAAACCAAGCCTGAACGCTGCTTCGCTTCGCCGATGAAACGGATGCCATCAATATCAGAAAGTTGCTCAATGGCTGATTGCAGAAGTTGGTTTTCGTGTTCTTCAACAGACTTTCTATCAAGGCTTTGAAGGAAGTGGATAGCGGTTTCCATGCCCAAGGCTGCACCGACATTGGGTGTTCCCGCCTCGAATTTATAAGGCAAAACGTTGAAAGTCGTTTTCTCAAAACTCACCGTGTCGACCATCTCGCCACCGAATTGGTAGGGCGGCAATTTCTCCAACCATTCTGCTTTGCCGTACAAGCCACCGATGCCCATTGGGGCATACATCTTATGCCCTGAGAAGACGAAAAAGTCGCAATCAAGGTCTTGAACATCAATGGGATGGTGAGCGATGGATTGTGCGCCATCGATAACCACAGGAATGCCGTATTCATGCGCCATGGCAATCATCTGCTTGATGGGGTTGATGGTGCCCAACACATTGGAAATGTGCGCAATGGAAACCGCTTTCGGTCCTTCTTGCAGCAGATTCTCGTATTGCTCCAAATCCAAGACGCCTTTGTCGTCCATCGGCACGACGAGCAACTGTCCATGGTGCCTTTGAAGCATCTGCTGCCACGGCACGAGGTTGGAATGGTGCTCCATCGCCGTGACCAAGACCTTATCACCCTCATTTATAAAAAGGTGTTCAAAGGAAGTCGCTAAAAGGTTCAACGACTCGGTGGTGCCACGTGTGAAAACGATTTCCCGCGATTCCTTGGCGTGGATGAAATCGGCCATGGTTTGGCGGGCGTGTTCGTAAGCCTCAGTCGCTTTCTGGCTCAGGTAATGCACCCCACGGTGGATGTTGCAATTTTCATGCAGGTAATAGTCGCGCTCGCGCTCAATGACACACAGCGGCTTTTGCGTGGTGGCGGCATTGTCGAGATAGACCAAAGGCTTGCCGTAAACCTGCTGGTCCAAAACGGGGAATTGTTTTCTTATTTCGTTGATATTCATATCTTTGAATAATCAATGTCAAAATTATATTCCTTCGGGTGGCTACAACGCAATACGCAGGTCTCGCAGCTCGACAGTTCGCCGCGCAGACGCCGTTTGATCATGTCGTCGATGTGCTCGTGCAGCATTTCATTTCCAATGTGGTTACTGACCTCAGCGGCGAAAGCGTACATCAACAAAATCCTCGCGTTAGCCTTGCTGATGCCGCGCTGGCGCATGTAGAACATGGCTTCTTGGTCGAGTTGGCCCGTGGAAGTGCCGTGCGAGCATTTCACGTCGTCGGCGTAAATCTCCAAAAACGGCTGGCTGTTGATTTTGGCCTTCGAAGTCAGCAAAATATTGCTGTTATTCTGTTGAGCATCAGTTTTTTGCGCGCCTTTTGCCACATACACATGGCCGTTGAAGATGGCCGTGGCCTCGTCGTCCAAAATGCCCTTGAACTTCTCGTTGCTCGTGCAATGCGGCACATTGTGGTTCACTTTCAGGTGATTCTCAACGTGTTGCGTCTTGTCGATAAGGTAAAGGCCATGTATCTGGGTATCAGCACCTTCGCCGTCAAGATTAACCGTATATCTGTTGCGGATGTCGCCGCCGTTGAAGGTGATGACCACAATTTTCAGGCGGCTGTCAGCCATTTGCCTAATCTTGAACTCACGCTGGATGGAGGCCTCGTTGTTCACGTTTTGCAGCACGTACAACTCAAGGCTGGAATTTTCGTTGAGGACGATTTCGGACACTTTCGGCTCAGGCGTCAAATGTGCATCATCGTCATATTCAATGATTTCTCGGCTTTGGTTGGTGGCAATGATGAGTTGGTTGTCCATAATCAAAGTTCCTTAATCCATTCGTAGCCTTTTTCTTCGAGTTCGAGGGCGAGGGTCTTGCCGCCCGTCTTGACGATGCGTCCGTCGTACATCACATGGACGAAGTCGGGGACGATGTAGTCCAACAGCCTCTGGTAGTGGGTGATGACCACGAAAGAGTTCGTTTCGTTGTGGAGTTGATTCACCCCGTGCGCCACGATGCGGAGCGCGTCGATGTCGAGGCCGGAATCGGTCTCGTCGAGGATGGCGAGGCTCGGCTCCAGCATGGCCATTTGGAAGATTTCGTTTTTCTTCTTCTCGCCGCCGCTGTAGCCCACATTGACAAAGCGATTTTGCAGCTTCTCGGTGATTTCCACCATGGCCTGCTTCTCCTTCATCAGCTTCATGAACTCCACCGTGCTCATGGGCGGAAGTCCTTGATACTCACGCTTTGAGTTTACGGCAGTGCGCATGAAGTTTTGGATGCTCACGCCCGGAATCTCAACGGGATATTGGAAACTGAGGAAGATGCCTTCGTTGGCGCGGTCTTCGGGCGACATGCCTACGATGTTCTTACCTTTGTACCAGATTTCGCCCTCGGTGATTTCGTAGCCCTCGCGACCCGTGATGGCCGCCGCAAGGGTGCTTTTTCCCGTTCCGTTGGGTCCCATGATGGCGTGGATTTCGCCCTCATTGACACCCAGATTCAATCCTTTCAGGATTTCCTTGCCTCCGATGGAGACATGTAGATTTTTGATATTCAGTAACATATTGATTTAGATTTAATATTCAGAATTTAATATTCAA
>ONVP01000017.1 GCA_900321315.1 uncultured Bacteroidales bacterium | reverse complement strand
TTTTGATGAAGTATTCGGTGTTGGCGTGCAGTTTGTCTTGCAAAGTGTTGGTTTCGCTCATCATCTCGAACATTCGGATGCCAGCGGCCACGAGGCCCGGAGCCATTGAGTTGGAAAACAGATACGGACGGCTGCGCTGACGCAACATGTCAATGATTTCCTTGCGACCCGTGGTGAAACCACCCATGGCGCCACCAAAGGCCTTGCCGAGGGTGCCGGTAAGAATTTCAATCTTGCCACGGAGGTTGAAGTGCTCGGTCACGCCGCGACCGGTCTTGCCGACCACGCCAGCGGAGTGGCTCTCATCGACCATCACCATGGCGTTGTATTTCTGGGCCAGTTCATAGATTTTGTCTAACGGGCAGACGTTGCCGTCCATGGAGAACACACCGTCAGTGACGATGAGGCGGAAACGGCAGCCTTGGGCATCTTGGAGTTGTTTCTCAAGGTCGGCCATGTCGGCGTTGGCATAGCGGAAACGCTGGGCCTTGCAGAGGCGCACACCGTCGATGATGGAAGCGTGGTTCAAAGCATCGGAGATAATGGCATCATCTTGTCCGAGTAGCGGCTCGAACACGCCACCGTTGGCATCGAAGCAGGCAGCGTAGAGGATGGTGTCCTCGGTGCCGAAGAACTCGGCGATCTTGGCTTCCAACTTCTTGTGGAGGTCTTGGCAACCGCAAATGAAACGCACGGAGGCCATGCCATAGCCACGGGCGTCCATGCCGTCTTTGGCGGCTTGAATCAGCTCGGGATTGTCGGCGAGGCCGAGGTAGTTGTTCGCGCAGAAGTTGAGGCACACCTTGCCGCCAACCATGATTTCGGCACCTTGCGCGCTCTCGATGATGCGTTCACGTTTATAAAGGCCATCGGCTTCAATCTGAGCCAATTCCTTTTTCAAATACTCTTGAAAATTTGCGTACATCGCATAAAAGTTTTAAAGTTGATTCTTTGGCCGCAAAGTTACAAAAAGCATTGATAGGTTGTACACGGTTTCTTGTATTTTGTTTGCCAAAATGCTTATGACAGTTCATCTCTTCATGATTTTCTGCCCAAAATAACGGCCATCTTGCTCCATCTGAATGAAATAAACGCCCGAAGGCCATTGCGAAACATCAATAGTAGATGATGAATTTACATTGCTCTCGGAAAGCATTTTTCGGCCCATCACATCCGTCACGACCAGACTTAAAGGCCTGTTTTTCAAATCTTCAGAAAATCGAATCGTCACAAGGTCGATGGCAGGATTGGGATAAACCTGAATCTCCAGTTCCTCCGTTTCGGGAATCGAGGTCTGGGATTGCAGGTGCTGGTACAGGAAATCGCGGGTGATGCTGAAACAGGCATCGAATTTTTCCTCAATCAAGGCATATAACGTAGAGAAATAGAAAGCATGTCCTTCGCCTTCAAAGGAATGGAATTCGTAATCAGCAATGCCGATTTCGTCGAGTTGGCCAACTATGGCGTGGGAGCCGTACATGTAAGGCATTACATTGGGGAGCATCCCATTGTAGCAATAGCCCGAATCGTATGGCACGGTGGTGTCGTCGGTGCCGTGAATCATGCACAGCGGAACGTATTCCTCCTCGCTGATGACATTGAGGTCCATCACACCGCCCCAATGCGGAACGGCTCCTGCCACCGCTGGCGAAAGGCCCGCATACTCTGCAAAACCAGAGCTATGCATCGGACCTAAACTAGGCTCCTCAAAGGTTTCCGCTGGACGCTCATCCTCGTCCATGAAAAGTTCGCACATAATGGCGATGGAACCGGCCGAGTTGCCGAGCAAAAAGACCTGTTCGGTGTCAATCCTATATTCATCACAATGGTATTTGAAAAACCGAATCGCAGCGCTGACATCCTGCGCGGCCATGTAAGCATCGCGAATCAGCGCTTTGGAACTGATGTTCCATATCGACAGCAGGCGATAGTCGATGGAGGCCGCCGCATAGCCATGTTTCGCCAAACGGGTGCAATACTCTACCATGTCGGCATAATCGCGGCTGCCCGCGACAAAAGCACCACCAAAAACCGTAATCACCAACGGGCGCGCCGAAAGGGTATCGCCTTGCGGCTCATAAAAGTCAAGGTACAACGTGGTGGGCAACGTTTCACCTTCCTTGATGGCACTGCTGAAAGGGATGCCTGTTTCAATGTTCACCTCGTCGAAAATGGGTTCGGCATAGCGTTGCCCCGTCTGCGCCATAGTAACATTCGCAAACAACCCACATAACAAGCCAACTAATACTAAAAATCTGGTTGTTTTCATTTTATTCATTTGCTTGATGTTTTGAATTTCATGGCAAAAGTAGGAAAAAATTAGAAACACAAGCTGTTTTTCAGAATGTCCGTTTTTGAGGGAACAAAAAAACAGGCGCACCTGAAAAATTCAGATGCGCCGTATAGCCAATTAGCATTGGACAAGAAACTTGTCCTTGAGATGTTGCCCCGTCAAAACAGGGGCTTAATGGAACTTTGGTGTTCAAGGACAGCAACAAGTGCTATCTGCTAATATGTAAGTTTCTGTTTGTCTTGCTCTTTCGTTTAATTCTATTTTAGTTCAACTAATGATTTTATCTTGTTTATATAATCTTCAACTTTTTCAAACAACGGCTCCACCTCTTCCTGATGCCACTCAATGAAATCATCATAATCGCCTGTCTTGCGCATGTTTTGAAGTCGAGCCAAAAGTTTAGCATCTTCTTTCGAAATAACGCCAGTAACAACAAACTTCTGTCCTATCATCCCAATCACGCCTTCATGGGATTTCGCAACAATCCCATTTTGAATCAACAAAGCCTTTGAAGCGTAATAGGCCGCATAATACAAACGGTTGGCTGCCAAAGTCCAATGGTTATCATCAGCGCAATCACGGGCTTCAACCACAGTTCCGTACGCTTTCTCAATGCGATACTTCACCAAGGCATCTCTTTCATCTTTTGTCAGCATAATTCAATCCCTTCCCGCATTACATTTTTATAAAAAGGTGTAATCTGCCGCTGCTGCCACTCTCTGTATGTATAAACCACAGGATTGATTTCCACACCGAGTGACCAACCCAATGAAATGAACGGGAAAACCCATTTGTCGAAATCGTCATTGCTCACCTTCTCGCCTTCGAGAAGTATGAGCAAGTCCCAATCGGAATTAGGCGTAGCCTCATCTCGAGCTTGCGAACCGAACAGCATCATTTGAGCGTTTCTCGGGAGAATTTCCGCTCCAAGATGCTTTATCAGACCTTCTATTTCAAGTTGTCGTGTGGACATTTCTCTTTCTTTTTCCGCCTGCAAATATAAACATTTTTCCGTCAAACAAGGATGGTAGCCGAATTAATCACCAAAGGCGGCCCCAAAACGGGGTCGCCTTTGATGCTCTTAATGGTCTATCCTTCCGATTACACCATCAGTGCGCCGACAAGGCCCAAGATAGCGTAGAACTCGGGAAGAGCGGCGTAAATCAGGGTGTTGGTGAACACGTCGTGACCTTGGCTCACGCCGACGATACCGTTGGCGCAAACCTGTCCCTGACGCATGGCCGATATCATGCAGACCAAGCCCACGCAGAGGCCCACGCCGAAGATGACGAGGCCGTTTTCAGGGTTGGCCTGCATCTTGCTCAAAAGCATGAAGAAGGCCACGAAGCCGTAGATACCCTGGGTGGCCGGCAGTGCCGACAACACCATGAAATTGCCCGATGCCTCGGGACGTTTCTTGAGGCCACCCTCGGCAGCGTTGCCCGCCGTCGAAGTGCCGATTGAACTTCCGATACCAGCCAAGGCCAACACGAGGCCGAGACCGAGATAACCTAAAATTGTTGCTAACATAATGTTGATTGTTTATTTGTTGAATTGTTTAATTGTTGATTTTCATTGTTTAACTACGGATTTCACGGATTATACGGATTCTCTTTTCGAGAATTATTGGGATGCAAGCATCCGATTGATACGGATAAGCCATTGCTGTCAGGAATCCGTAACAATTGGGCGCTTGCGCCTTTCAAATTTACGGTCGGACATCCGTTTAATCTGTATAATCCGTAGTTCTTCATATTCATGATTGCAAAGGATTATAACGCCGTCCCGAGCCTTCATAACCAGAGTTTTTGAAGAACTCAAGGAAGTTGAGTCGCAGGGGATGCACGAAGGCACCCAAGACGCACATCGCGACATTGAGCACATGGCCGACGACCACAATAAGGATGAAGAACACCCAATTGACGCCGCCGTCGCCAAGAGCCTGCAAACCGATGGCATTGAAAGCCTCGCCGAGTTTGGCACCGGCCAAGCCCAAGGCGTACAGACGCAGGTAACTCAACACGTCGCCGAGCAAGCCCGTGACGGTGTTGTAGGTCTCCCACAAGCCCGAACCAACATTGAGCAAAGGATTGCGGTGCAGGTCGTTGAGGAAGAAAATGCCCAAGGCCGACAAGCAGCCGATGACGATGACAATCCACTTCGTCAACGCCTTGTCGATGACGCCCATCAAGGCCAATCCGCCCACGATGACGCCGCCCACAATGAGCAAGGTCCAGCCCCAAGTGCCCAAGGAGTTGGCGAAGCCTTTCACCTTGGTACTCTGGTAGGTCTTGACAATCATGGCGAGACAGATGTGAACGATACCGACAAGGATGGCCAGCACCATCGTGCCGTCGAAGCCAGCAATCTGCGAAGGCAGCATGAAGCGTTTCACGCCGTCGGGGATGCAAGTCCACGTCAGCATGTCGGTGGAGAAAAAGGTGTGGAACAGCAAGCCGACCACCGTCGTGGCGATGCCCAAGGTGATGCCCAAGGGCGCAATCTTGCCCAACACTTTCCTCAAGCCGAGGCTCGCCAAGATGAGCACGAGGCCATAGCCTGCGTCGCCCATGCAGAAGGCGAAGAACAGCATGAAGAAAATGGAGATGAACACCGTCGGGTCGAACTCGTCGTACTTGGGACGGCCGTACATATCGGTCAGCAGCTCGAACATCGAAACGAACTTGTTGTTTTTCAGTTTGATGGGCGGGTTGTCGTCAGACTTGGCCTTATCAACCAAATAGAACACGTTCTCATGCTCAAGCATATCATGCAAAGCAGGTTCGTTCTCCTTAGGAGCGAATCCTTCAAAGATCGTGATATAGTCCTCGGCGGCCTTTTCGCCCGACACATGCGCCAGATGCAGGTCGAGTTTCGACAAAGTCTTGTCCAACTCCTTCTGAATCAGGTCTTCGCGACACTTCAGCTCGGCCAAATGCGCGTCCTTTTTCGCGATGCTGTCTTGCAGTTCGGCGATTTCCTTCTCCAAAGCAAGATAATCCTTCTCGGGAGCAGGGATTTCCTTCAGCGGGAAGTCGTAATCGTCTGAGTCGGCGACGATCACAAAATAGCTGTAGCCGCCCAGATTCGAGATTTCGCTCAGCGCGTATTGCTCTTTCCAAGTCGGGTCGATGGCCTTGGCCTTGTAGAAATGCAGCTTCAGGCCTTGTTCCTTCAGTTTGTCGAAACTCGCCTTGTCGAAGCGCCCCCAAGGCACCAAGTCGTCGGCTTCCTTTTGCAACAGCGGGATGCGGGCTTGAATGGCTTCCTTCTCCGAAACGGCCTCGATGACGTCGGAGGCAAAGTCCGCACTGCCTTTCTCGGCAAACTCGGCAGGAGTCACGTCTTTCAGCAGTGCCAAAGCCTTGCGCAATACGCCGGCGCGCGACGACAACTTCTCCGATCGCTCGTCGATGGGTTTCGTGGAACGGGTGATGTCCACCACGCCAATCGACTGGAGCTTTTCAAGGAAAGTGTCCATGTCGCCGCTCATGAGGATGAAATCATATTTCGTCATTTCAGTTACCATGCTCTTCCTCCTCTTCTGCTATGTGTTTACCTTTCACGATTTTTTGGGAGGCTTTGGAGAGGTTCTCCTCGTCTTCCATGTATCGCTTGATCTTACGTATGGCTTCGTTGTAGCCAGGAATCTGCACCTTCTCGTAAAGATTGACTTTCTGGGTGGTCTTCTTGCGCTGGTAGTCGAGGATGCGCGCCACCTCGGTATAAACCTCCGACTCGATGCCGAGTTGGGCGAGGTTCTTGAGGATTTGCACACCGTCGGCATACCACATCGGCTTGGTGAACAGGTTGATGTCCTTCACGTCGAAGAGCACCTCCTCCAAGGCCGGCGTCGGCACACCCGCAATCTTCACGGTCTTCAGTTTCACATCGGTTACGGCAATCAGTCCTGGCTCAAATTCATTCCAAAGCCGGGCCATGTACTCATACGATTTGAGTTCGGCCTCTAACTGTGCGACAAGACTTTCCGAATGCTGCTTGGCTTTCTTCACCTCAAGGCGCAGCGCGCTCTCCTTGCTCTTCAGCGTGGGAAGCGCTTTCACCCGCGTCTTCAGCTGCTTGTTCAGCTCGTTCAGCGAAGTCTTGTTATATTGAAATTTGATGGCCATTGAATCGATTTAAGATTTAAAATTCAAAATTTAAGATTCAAAATTGGTCACTTTGCAGCGTCTTTCCAGTATTTCTGAATCAACGCTTCTTTCAAGCCTGTTTCGGCCTTAGTGAAATACTTGCCAAACAACTCCCAAGCGGTATCAAGCATTTCGGTAATCGAAATGTTGACATCGATGGCGAGAAGTCTGGTTGCGTATTCCTTGGCATAGTCGAGGCAGCGCAGGTCATAGTCGCTCAGGTCGAAGCCGTTTTCCAACTTGGTCTTGGCGTTGGAAGCGTCGGCGTAGAGGCGCACCGAAGTGTTCATCACGGCACTATGGTCCTCACGGGTCTTCTTGTTCTGCACGTGTTGTTTCAGACGCGACAGTGAGCGGAACGGGTCAACGATGACCTTGCCTGAATCGGGGTCGGCACGGAGGAACAACTGTCCTTCAGTGATGTAACCCGTGTTGTCGGGGATGGCGTGCGTGATGTCGCCGTCGTTCAGCGTCGTCACAGCGATGATGGTGATGGAACCGCCCGAAGGAAGTTGCACGGCTTTCTCATAAATCTTTGCCAAGTCGGAGTAAAGCGAGCCTGGCATGGAGTCCTTGGAAGGAATTTGGTCCATACGGTTACTCACGATACTCAAAGCGTCGGCATACAAGGTCATGTCTGTGAGCAGCACCAAGACCTTCTCGTTCTTATCGACGGCGAAATATTCCGCAGCGGTCAAGGCCATGTCGGGAATCAGCAGACGCTCTACAGGCGGTTGGTCGGTGGTGTTCACGAAACTGATGATCTTGTGCAAGGCACCCGCGCTCTCAAACTCGTTTTTGAAAAACAGGTAGTCGTCGTTAGAAAGTCCCATGCCGCCGAGGATAATCTTATCGACATCGGCGCGGAGGGCCACCATGCTCATCACCTTATTATAAGGCTGGTCGGGGTCGGCGAAGAACGGAATCTTCTGTCCCGAGACCAAAGTGTTGTTCAAGTCGATGCCGGCGATACCCGTAGGAATCAGCTCGGAAGGCATACGACGCTTGTAGGGGTTCACGGAGGGGCCGCCGATCTGGCGTTTTTCGCCCTCCACAGCCGGACCGCCGTCGATAGGCTCGCCGTAGGCGTTGAAGAATCGGCCAGCCAGTTCGTCGCTCACGTTCAAGGTGGGCGGCTCGCCAAAGAAGGTCACTTCGGCGTTGGTCGGGATGTCTTCCGTGCCGCCAAACACCTGCAAGGTGACGGCGTTGTCCTTGGTTTTCACCACCTGCGCCAAACGACCCGCCACGACAGCGAGTTCGTCGTTGGCCACGCCTTGCGCCTCAAGGGTCACGGTGGCCTTGGTGATGGCGGTCAAGTGAGTGTAAATTCGTTGAAATGCTTTTGACATATCTTATTGGATTTTATTTTCAACAATTGTTCTTAGTTCTACCAAGTCGGCAAATTTCTTGTAATCAAAACGGGATTCTGCGAACTTGTAATATGCTTTCATTGGGAAATTATCCATTTTTCGGCAAATGGATTTTGCGAGGTCTTTGCCTTGAAACCAAACCAAATACTCTTCGCGGTCAAAAAAACTATCATTAAAAACCATAAGAAACTCTCTCACTTTTTCCTCAAAATGTTCCTTCGTCCAATTCTCAGACTTAGTTTTGGCTTCTCGTATAAGATTAAAAGCGGAATCCATACAAGCCTCCAATTCAAGACACTCGGGTAATTTGCCGTCTTGTTCAGTCCAGCTTGTTCTGAATGACGTATCAACACGCAAGGCACCCAATGCGTGTCTCACTGCTTGATAATTCTTGATTTCAAGTGCAGAATCTCTAATAATGCTTATCGCCTTCTCTACAGTATCCAACTCCCGAATGCCTTTCTCGATTGCATATTCAAAAAACAACTGAGAATCTATCAAATAGTTCTCAATTGTAGTCCGATAACTAAAATATACATGGCCTTGTTGGGTCAGTTGTATTTGGTCAGGAACGGGAGCGTCAAAATCGCGGTCGCGAAACATCAAGTAATCTTTCGCTTCTGCTGCCATAAAACCATCTTTCTCAAGATAACTCATAATTGAAGGTGCACCAAATTTACCGCCAAGAGGTTTTATGTCTATGCTTTGTCCCAAGTCACCAAGAACCTTTTCAAGGATGTCATAATCAAGGCTTCCTCTCTTTCCTTCGCAATATATTCTGCACAGTTTCATATCCTTTTGATTTCATCCTCGTTAAACATTACTACTACATTATCGGAATGGGAAGTCAGAATAAACTGGTTGTTGTTTCCCAACAGAGGTAAAGCCCTGACAAGTGCCTGTTGCAAAGGAGAATGCAGATGAAGCTCTATCTCGTCAATGATAATGATGGAATTGTTGATGTTGTATCTCGCAAAGTCCATCAAGATCGGGAAAATGGCCCTTTCGCCTGCCGACATTTCCGAAAGCTCATATTGGTTTTGTCCATCAGAAAGGAAAAAGTCTGGAACGTCATGGCTTCCCATCGCATCATCGAAACGGGGAGAGACACCTTCCAAATGTCTTGTAGGAAACACTATATTGTACAACTGATCCAACTTTTCGTAATAATCAAGCTCGCCTTCTCTTAGCGTTCTCCTTTTTAGCGATAAATCAAGGTGGAAATAGTAAAACTTAGTCAGTGAATACCTAATGGCATCCAAGTTGTTGTTTCTGTACATACTGTCATTGTCAGTGAAGGGCGAACTTATAGAGAAGGCGTTGCGGTTTTCGGTGTACCAAAATATGCTGCCGACGTCATCAAAAAGGCTCAACGGATTGATTTCAAATTGCGACAGTTGTTTGGCATACTGGTAGCCATACAATTGGAAAAGCAATTCGTCTCTTTCGGCTACGGTTTTCCTTCTCGCATAGTCCAACGACAATGACACCGTTTCTTGCTGGGTGGGACGAACCTTAAAGCGGTTTTTTCCGTCCATCTCTTTCAACCTGTCAAAATAGGATTGGGTGGCTTGAATCTCCTTTGGACTCAAATCCACCTTAATTTCAATTTTCAACGGTGTTTTCCCCGACTGAATATACCTGTAATTGAATCCGTTCCAATCCAAATCCTGTGCATGAAATCCCGGTCGCGTCAACGGTGCAATCGTGGCGACAATGGCCTGTAAAACAGATGTTTTTCCACTGCCATTTTCGCCCAAAACAAGGTTCATATCGTTCACATTGCCATCAGCATCGCAAAACGAGATGGTTCTTGGCTCGATGAACTTCTTGTAGTTGGCAACTGTTATCTCTCGGATTTTCATATTCAGGCTGATTTCGAAGTTAGCTCTGCCTCAAGTTGTTTGTAGTATTTTTCAAAGTTTTCCGACTTGAATTCCGAGTAGTTCATCTGTCGGCAGATGTTAATCAAGCCCTTGAAGTAGGTCGTACACTCCTCGAAGTTGTCGAACTTGAAGCTACGGTCGCAGATTTCGAGCACAAGGTCGAGCATGAACTTTTGGCGTTCAAGTGGCGTTGAGCCGTCGATTTCGTCGAAAGCATCCTGTTGAAGTATCACAAAGTCAATGAGTTCCGACTTCCAGTATTGCTCGTGGTACGACATCGGCACGCCGTCATCACCCAAGATGTTGATTTGCTCGTAGGCATCCTTACCCTTACGGATGATGTATTTCGTCTTCGTCACCTTATCGACCCAACCTTTTTCAATCTTGTTGTCAAGATATTCAATGATTTCGGGATATTCGAGGTATTTCGAGTAGGAATCCACGGGATCGACGGCGGGATAGCGCTTCTTGTCGGCGCGGTTCTGCGAAAGGCCGTAGAAGCAACGGGCGGCCTTCTTTGTGGATTCGGTGACGGGTTCCTTCAGGTTACCGCCAGCAGGCGACACCGTCCCGATGAAGGTGATGGAACCCGATTGTCCGTTGTTCAGTTTCACATAACCCGCACGAGCGTAGAAGTTGGAGATGATGGCCGACAAATCGACAGGGAAGCCGTCCTGGCCGGGCAGTTCCTCCAAGCGGTTACTCATCTCACGCAAGGCCTGCGCCCAACGCGAAGTGGAGTCGGCGAGCAGCAAGACTTTCATACCCATGGCACGATAGTATTCGCCGAGGGTCATGGCGGTATAGACCGAAGCCTCACGAGCCGCGACTGGCATGTTGGACGTGTTGCAGATGATGATGGTACGCTCCATCAGGCTGCGACCCGTGTGCTTGTCCTTCAGTTCGGGGAACTCGGTGAAGATTTCCACCACCTCGTTGGCACGCTCGCCGCAGGCAGCCATAATGATGATGTCGGCGTCGGCTTGCTCGGCGAGGGCATGTTGCAGCACGGTCTTGCCGCAGCCGAAAGGTCCGGGGATGAAGCCCGTGCCGCCTTCAGCGATGGGATTGAGCGTGTCGATGGTGCGCACACCCGTTTCCATCACCTTGAAGGGACGCGGTTTCTCCGCATAGCCGCCCACAGCCACCTTGACGGGCCATTTCTGCATCATGGTCACCTTCACTTCCTCGCCTTCCGCGTTGGTCAGCGTGGCGATGGTATCGGTGATCTTGTATTGTCCGGCAGCAGCTACCGACTTCACGGTGTAAGTGCCCTTGAAGTTGAACGGCACCATGATTTTGTGGGGCAGCCAGCCTTCCTTGACTTCGCCCAACCAGTCGGCGGCAACCACTTGGTCGCCAGTCTTGGCAAGGGGCGTGAAGTCCCAGAGTTTCTCTTCGTCCAAGGCCTTGGTGTATTCACCGCGTTTCAGAAACACGCCCGTCATGGTGGCGAGGTTGTTCTGCAGGCCGTCGAAGTTGCTCGAAAGCAGACCAGGTCCCAAGGTCACTTCAAGCATGTAGCCTTGGAATTCCACCTTGTCGCCGATTTGGAGGCCGCGGGTGCTCTCAAACACCTGCACAGAGGCTTTGTTCCCGTTCACCTTGATGACCTCTGCCATCAACTTGGTACCAGCCAAATCGATGAAGCAGATTTCATTCTGTGCCACAGGGCCGTCCACCTCCACGGTAACGAGGTTTGCAATGATTCCTGTAACTTTTCCTGTTGTATTCATAATTTAAAATTCAATATTCAAAATTTAAAGATTTATAAGACCTGGAACTTATATTTACCATTTATAAGGTTTGGAACTTATATTTGCCATTTATAGCCTTTCAAAGCTATATTTTATGTTTATAGCCTTTTTCACCTATATTTTCCCTCCTCCAACACTCAAATCCAACTCTGCATTCGTCCCGCGAATCTCCTTGACCAACTTATGGAACATCTCCGTTCCTTTCGCCGGGTCAAGTTCGGCCCAGCGTTGCACCGTTTTGGCTTTCACCAAGAAGGCGAGGATGGCGTTCATGTTGAAATAATCCAAACGGGCGATGTCGGAGGCTTTTTCCCATTTCAGCTCGTCCATCTTCTGCTCGCGCTGCACGAAGTCAGCGTTGGCGAGGATGTCTTGAATCTGTTGCTCCTCGTCGAAATCGGCCTCCTCGAGGTTCACCAAATAGGGGTCGCTTTCCTTGCCGAGACGCTTGGCCAAATAGTTCACCTTCATGTTGCGCAGACGACCGTCGAAGTCGAAATACTCGCGGATGAAGCGGTTCTTGCTTTCGGCAGCCTTGGCGTAAAAGTCGGCACCGAGCGTGTTCTCGTCGAAGCCCTGCTCCATGAGTTCGACCAGTTGCTGGTCTTTCTCAGAGAGCAGTTCCACGACGGACTCCTTGACAGCGGCATAGTCGAATCCCGTATTCTCGAAGCCTGAAGTCAGTTCCGGAAGGCCGGCGACGATATAGACGTAGTTATCCATCAGCCGAAGAGGATTTTCTTGGTGGCGGGACGCAGGTAGTTGGCAATAAGTTGGGTGAACTCCTCGTCGGTGAACTGCAGCATGTAGCCGCCTTCCTTGGGCGACACCTTGAAGCCGCCGTTCATCTTTTTGGAGTAATCCACCTTCACCTCACCCTTGAACTGGTTGGCGATTTCGTTCTTCACGAAAGGCTCAACTTCTGCTTTCAAGGTTTCAGGCAGGATGAGGCTCAAATCGACGGGCGATGCGTTCTGCGGATTGAAGGCTTTCACCACGCTCGTAATCAGTTCTTTGACAAAAGCCGCGTTGCCCATATTGGCTTTCACGCCTTGAGTGGCGGCCTTGGTCACCACCATCTTCTCGATTTCCTGTTTCGTCATGGCGATGCTTTGCGTGGCGGCCATTTTCACGTCGGCGGTCACCTTGGTTTTCAGTTCCTCGGCGTCTTTTTCGGCCTGCGCGATGATGCGCTCCGCCTCGGCCTTGGCTTGGGCGATGATGCTTTCTGCCTCAGCATGAGCCTTTTGCAGCAATTCTTCGCCTTGCTGTTTTCCTTTCGACAAGCCTTCGTTGTAGAGCCTGTCGGTCAATTCTTGCAGTTTGTCTTGCATATATTTCTCGTTTTGTTGTTGCTTTTGGAATTGCCTGCAAAATTAGGAAATCCCCATCACAAAACGAAAAGAAATCGGAAAAATTTCGTGCAACGGGCCAAAACATGGCCGTATGGTTGTCTTACATACTATGGCAGTCGCTTCGCATTACCAATCCTTGTCGCTCTTCTTCTTGGGTTGCTGGCGAACTTTTTGTTCATTCACCTTCTCCATCGTCTTTTTCTCTTGGTTCTCAAGGGCATCCAACATGCGCTGCGCGTCTTCCTTCGACATCTCCTGGCTTTGTTGCTGCTGTTGCTGTTGTTGCTGCTGGTCTTGATTTTGTTGATCTTGTTGGTCTTGCTGCTGTTCCTGCTGGTCTTGTTGTTCCTGTTGCTGGTCTTGGTTTTGCTGCTGTTGCTGCTGATCCTGACCTTCGCTCTTCTCGAAGATGGCAGAGACTTCCACGTCGAAGTCGGGCATGGTGAAGAAATTGCCTAAAGGTTGCACCTTGATTGCGGTGTCGCCCACTTGGTGTATGACGTATTCCTTGAACTGATAGCCCGGCTCGGGCGCGTTGCGGAGGCTGACCGTCTCGCGGCGCGTGGCCTGCGACACGTCGAGCAGCACATGGCCGCCTTCGATGGTCGTGTCGGCCTCGACCTTGTAATAGTCAGTGGCCTCGACGAAGGTGGCTTTCACCGTCACATCGGAATCAAGCATTTGGAAAACATTATCATCGCTAACGGGCGCGGATTCGGTGGCGTCCTTGTCACTCCCAACACGCAAATCGCCCAATTGGAAGCCTGGGTCGGGCTTCACGATAATGCCAATGTTTTGCGCAGGCTTGGCCAAACTGTCCGTGACGGAAATGGTTCCGTTGGAAACCGTATCGACGCTGACTTTCAGCGCGGTACGGAAAGTGGCCGTCACAGTTACGTCGAAGTCGGGCATTTGGAACACCGTATCATTGACCGGCACCGTGTCGTTGCGACTGCCCGTCTTATAGACCGTGAACTTGTCCACCATATAGCCGTCCTCGCCGATTCCTTTCAATACAACTTGTTGGCCTTCAACGGCTTTGGTCTTGTCGGCACGCACTGTTCCGTTCTTGATGTTCTTCTCGATTTCAATCTTGTGCGCCAGCTTGAACTCAGCCGACACCAACACGTCAAACTTGGGCATCTCGAAGCTGTTGCCGCTCACCTGCACTTCCACGGAGGGATTGTCGGCGCGAACCACCTTGTAGCCTGACAAAGCGTAATCGGTATCACCTTTCGAGGAAAGCGTAATCCGCTGACCGTTAAAGGCTTCCGTTTCGCTCGCCTCCACCCTGCCATGTTCCGGCTGGACGACCTGAATCTTGCTTTTCACCAAATGGGCGCGGCAATATTCGAGGTTGTAGAGCGCGTTGGCGTTGTCGGGGTTCAGTTTCAGCGACACCTTATATATATTAAAGGCGTCGTAATACTTGCCTTGTTCGAGGAGGCAGTTGCCCATGTTATAGACCGCGTTCGATTTCAGCTTGGCGTCGGGCGACATCTCGACCACCTTTTGGAAGGCTTCGAAAGCCGCTTCATAGTTCTGCTGTGCAAAAAGCGCGTCGCCAAGGTTGAATTGCGCGTTGGCGTTGTTGGGCCGTGCTTCGAGGGCTTTCTTGTAATTGACCTCCGCCTCGGTGAAGTTCGATTTGCGGTATTGACGGTTGCCTTTCCGAATCAGTTTCTCGTCGGTTTGCGCCGTTGCCGAAGCAAACGAGAAAACCAGCACAATGGCTGTCAGATATTTATAAAACGTTTTCATGCTTTCTTCTCAAAAATGTTAAACTTCCTCTCCCACTCGCGCTTGCCCGACGAGATGAAAATCTCGACCAGCAAGAGGATGATGGCGAGCGCGACAAACTTCTGGAACTGGTCTTCGTAATCGGTGAAGACCTTAGCCTCGATTTCCGACTTGTCGAGCTTCTCGATGTCGTCGTAGATTTTGCTCAGACCCACGTTGGAGTTGCTGGCGCGGACATAAATGCCGTTGCCGGCAGCGGCAATCTGTTGCAACATCGTTTCGTTGAGCTTGGTGATGATGGTGTTGCCGTTCTTGTCCTTGCGGTAGCCCGTCTGCTGTCCATACTTGTTGTATTCCGGAATCGGGGCGCCGTCGGCGAGTCCCATGCCGATGGTATAGACGCGAACGCCACGTTTGGCGGCTTCCTGCGCGGCTTTCACGGCGGCATCGTTTTCGTGGTCTTCGCCGTCGGAGATGATGACGATGGCCTTGCTGTGTTCCTCGTCGGAGAACGACTTGAGCGCCAGATTGATAGCTTCGGCGATGGCCGTGCCTTGTGAAGCCACGAGGCTGGTGTTCACCGTCGAGAGGAACATCTTCGCCGCCGAATAGTCGGTGGTGATGGGCAGTTGCACGAAGGCCTTGTCGGCAAAGACGATGACCCCGATGCGGTCGCCCTTCAACTCACTGATGAGCTTGTTGATGGCCTGTTTCGAGCGTTCAAGACGACTCGGCACGATGTCCTCGGCATTCATCGAATTGGAAACGTCCACGGCGAGGTAAAGGTCGATGCCCTCGCGCTTCACCTCCTCCATCTTGCTGCCACTCTGCAAGTTGGCCAAAGCCAGAATCAGCGAAGCCACCATCAGCAGGAAAATGACAAACTTGAAATTGGCGCGGCGGTTGGAGTGCGTCGGCACCAAATAGTCGCGCATCCCGATTTGGGCGAAACGCTCGAAACGGCGCTTCTGCCCGAGGCGGAACATGATATAAATGATGGCCAATACCGGTATGATGAGCAACCAGTAAAGGTATTCAGGATGTTCAAATCGCAATACGTTTTCCATGGCTTTAATCGGTTAAAGTTCTGAAAATAGTCTTACGCAACAGGAATTCGAGCAGCAGCAAGGCCAAAGCCCATGCCACTAGTGGATAGAACTCCTCGTGGAGGCGGCGGAACTCCGTCACCTCGATTTTCGAGCGTTCCAGCTTGTCGATTTCCTGATAGACTTCGTCCAACTTCTGGTTGGAAGTGGCGCGGAAATACTTGCCACCCGTCATGCCGGCAATCTGGGTGAGCAGCTTCTCGTCGATTTCGACCTTCATCTGCTGGATTTGCGTACCGAAAGGCGTTTGAACGGGATAAGGCGCTGTGCCATAAGAACCTACGCCGATGGTATAGACGCGGATGCCGAACAGCTTGGCCATTTCGCCCGCCGTGTAAGGATCGACGGAACCGGCGTTGTTCAAGCCGTCGGTGAGCAGGATGATGACCTTGGAGATGGCTTCGCTGTCCTTCAGTCGGCCGATGGCCGTGGCCAAACCGTCGCCGATGGCAGTGCCGTCGTCGATGAGGCCGTTTTTCATCTCGCCGAGCATGTTGAGCATCACGGCGTGGTCGGTGGTCAGCGGCACTTGGGTGAAGGTCTCGCCCGAGAAGATGACCAAGCCCATGCGGTCGCCCGGGCGACCTTCCACGAAGTCGGATGCCACACGCTTGGCGGCGGTGAGGCGGTCGGGCTTCAGGTCGCGGGCCAGCATGGAGCCGGAAGCGTCCATAGCCATCACAATGTCAATGCCTTCGATGTTCGACTTGGAGTTGGTCGAAGCGCTTTGCGGACGCGCCAAAGCCACGATGAGCAAAGCCAAAGCCGCCATCTTCAAGGCGAAAAGCAGGTGGCGCAGATAGGCCTTCCACGTCTTGGGCAGTTGGGTGAACCCTTTCATGTCGGAGAAGCGCACCGAGGCCTCCTGTTTTTTGTGGCGCAATACGTACCAAAGGATGGCCAACGGCACCAACAGCAAGAGCCACAGTAGTTTAGGATTCGCAAATTCAATGTTTTCAAACATGGTTTGCCTCCTTTCCTTCCGCTTCAGCCTGTTTCAGATTCTTCTGTTGAAGCTCTTCCTTGGCCTTCATATCCTGATAGTGCGCATAACTCTCATTCACGAAGTCGGTCATGTTGTTCAAGGCGATGTCGCTCTCTAAATTGCTGGCATTATATTTCGCAAACTTCACCAAATCAGCGACTTCCATTGTTTCTTTGAGCTTGTTGTAAGCCTCTGTCGGGAAACGTAGCGGCTTGATTTCCTCCAAAATGTCGTCGGTGGTCATTTCGACGGCATTCACGCCGAATTGTCCTTCGATGTACTCACGTGCGATGTCGGTCAGCGAGGAGAAATACTCCTTCATCAGTTTGTTGGTGATCTCTCCGAGCGGCGTTGGAACAAAGGCCTTGCCCTCGCGCTTCACATATCCTCTTGCCAGAATGGTGGAAATAATGGTGGAAAAAAAGGTCCCCAGAGTGAA
>ONVP01000281.1 GCA_900321315.1 uncultured Bacteroidales bacterium | reverse complement strand
TTCGCTGTTGCGCTTCTCATTTGGTGACAACCCAGCGATGGAACTGGGCAAGAAGATTCGCCATTTCTACGACCTGCATTTCCTTTCGCAAGACAACGCTTGCCAAGAGTATCTTGCTACAGACTTCCTTCCAGAGTTACAAGAACTTGTCCTACATGACAAGGAGACCTTCAGCACTCCTGCCAGATGGCCAAATGCCGACATCTTCACTTCGCCCTTATTGACCGCATTTGACCCATTATGGGCATCATTAAGCAAACGCTATGAAGAAGAATTGGAGATGCTTGCTTTCCGTCCCATCCCGCCAAGCGACCAGATTAGGCAATCTGTCAAACAAATCATGAGGCTGATCATTGCCTAATCAAGTCCATGTTTTTCAGCTGATTTTCACCACTCGTGCAAATATTCTTGCGCGGGTTTACTTTTTTGGCTCAAACGAACTCATCAAAAGGCTCAACGATATTGAATGGGAGGACTTTGAATGCAAAGAAACCCTCGATAAGTTGCCCGACAATGTTAGAGAAACCGTTTTGGAGTTTTAAAACGCATGAGTGACCAAGCTGGTGACCAGGTTAGTGACCAAGTTAGAGAACAAATTGGTGACCAAGGTAATGGCACAGATATTCAGCGGAATGATAGGACAATCAAAGCTATGGAACAGGTTAGTGAACAGGCCGGTGAACAGGTTAACCAAACTGATAGTCAAGAAAATAGCGAAGTAAGGGGCGCAGATAGAGGTATAGCTGGAGAACAGGTTCAAATGTTAGTTAATGCTATTAGAGAAGACACTGTAACAATGTTCATGATACAAAAACGATTGAACAATGCTAGTCGTAGCTTCAGCCAGATGAAAATGCTAAAGCAGGCCATCGCACAAGGCTATGTCCTGCGAGCATTCCCCGACAAGCCGAGCCACCACAAACAGCGTTATTATCTTTCAGAGAAAGGTTTGAAACTCGTAAAATGATGCTCTCTTTAATTGTCCATGTTCTAAAAGAGACCCAAAGAATAACCCAAAGAAATCTGTTGAAAATCAAGTGTATGGGTTGACATAAGCATACATTGATTATTTGGAGTCAGAATATGTGACCCAAAGAAATGTCCTAAAGAAAGTCCAAAAGGAACTAACTGAAAGACAGTGAATAATCCTCAATTTATTGTTAAGTGAGAATAGTATTACACTAGACCAAATGTCCAAAAGGATATATTCTGGCACTCAAGGTGGCACTCAAGGTGGCACTTAAGGAGATTATCCATCAGGTTCATCAGACGTATTATTGAGCCAAATGCACGAAAGAACATACTTTTGTTTGCTATTCAATAATAATAGCTTGCTTTGCATTGGAAATACGTCAAATCTTAAGTACAATATCGTATGTGAACGATGACCCGCAAATGTTCCTCAAGATGACACTGTAAATGAAATTATTGTGACGTTTTCTATCTACCTCTCAGTTCGCCTTTAGTCTCCTTGGGGACGGTGCTGCGCAGGACGAAGTCCTTGAGATAGTGAAGCCTTAAGAAACATCATTGATTATAGCGAACTGGCAAGGATTCAGATTGTCGGAAATTCCGACGAACTGCTTTGTACGGCAAAGATTCAGCACTCCATTCGATACAAGCAACAACCTCGTTAAGATTTTATTTTAACTTGTCCAAGATATGGCACAACTAGGCTCTATATTTGCGCCCGAACAATTTGCGATTTTGATATCGATATAAAATTTTCGCTATTTTCGGATCAAATCGGGCTTGGTTACGGCAAAAAACTGTACCTTTGTATTTCATTAAGGATTATAATTCCCTAAATTTTATGGCGACACAGAGCGAAGCGGCATTGGAACAAGGGCTCATAAAAGCCCTTCAAGATATGAGTTACGAGTACGTGAAGATTAGCGAGGAAACTAATCTCCACGCTAATTTCAAGGCTCAACTGGAAAAACACAACCGCAAGGAGCTTGCTAAATTCGGACGTGAACATTTCACTGACGCAGAATTTGAGCGCATCCTTATCTTCCTTGAAGGTGGCTCGCGTTTTGAAAAGGCGAAAAAACTCCGTGACCTTTTCCCTCTCGACACCGAGGACGGCAACCGTATTTGGGTCGAGTTCCTTAATAAACGTAATTGGTGCCAAAACGAGTTCCAAGTCAGCAACCAAATCACTATTGAGGGTCGCAAGAAATGCCGCTACGATGTCACCATTCTCATCAACGGCTTACCGCTCGTTCAAATTGAATTGAAGAAACGCGGCATTGAACTGAAGCAGGCCTACAACCAAATCCAGCGTTACCACAAGACTTCGTTCCACGGATTGTTTGATTACATCCAAATCTTCGTTATCTCCAACGGTGTAAACACGCGCTACTTTGCAAACAATCCCAATCAAGGCTACAAGTTCACGTTCAACTGGACTGACAAAGCCAACAACCCATTCAACGACCTCAGCCTTTTCGCGGCCATGTTCTTTGACCGCTGCACTCTTGGCAAGATGATCAGCAAATACATTGTGTTGCACGAGGGAGACAAGTGCCTGATGGTGTTGCGCCCGTACCAATACTACGCCGTTGAGGAAATCCTCAACCGTGTAGTCATCAGCAACGATAACGGCTATATTTGGCACACCACCGGCGCAGGGAAAACACTCACTTCATTCAAGGCAGCACAACTCGTGAGCGAGGTCGATGGAGTGGATAAGGTGATGTTTGTTGTTGACCGCCATGACCTCGACACGCAGACGCAAAGCGAATACGAGGCGTTTGAGCCTGGTGCCGTCGATAGCACCGACAGCACTCACGAGCTGATAAAACGCTTGGGAAGCAGCAGTAAAATCATCATCACCACCATTCAGAAACTCAATGTGGCCGTCACCCGTGACCGCTACAACAAGAAGATACAAGACTGCAAAAACCAGCGAATCGTCATGATTTTTGACGAGTGCCACCGCAGCCACTTCGGCGAAAGCCACAAAAACATTGTCAACTTCTTCCAGAATAGCCAATGTTTCGGATTCACCGGCACGCCCATCTTTGCAGAGAATGCCGTCAACCAGCATACGACCAAAGAAATCTTCGGCGAGTGCTTGCACAAATATCTCATCAAGGACGCTATCGCTGATGAGAATGTGCTGGGGTTCCTTGTTGAGTATTACACTGGCAACCTTGACATGAATGTCGAAGATGATGGCCGCATGACAGAAGTTGCTC
>ONVP01000018.1 GCA_900321315.1 uncultured Bacteroidales bacterium | reverse complement strand
CTGCTCCACAATCATCCTCGCCTTGGCAAGGTCGCCGTTTGAAAGGGTTTGCAGTTTCTTGAAAAGAATATCCACTGAAGCCTGCGACTTGTACGATTGGCGGCGGCTCGACTTGTAGGCAAGCCATTGCCCGATTAAGGCATCCCAGCCATCACCATATTTCGCAAGGTCAAATTGCATTTTCGATGTTTTCTTTTCTTGATTTTCTTTCAAAGGTTTTACTTCTTTATTATTCTTTAATTCTTCTATGGTTGTGCCGTTTGTTGTGCCGTTTGTTGTGTCATCTGCTGTTTGGTTTGGTGTTTCATCTGTTGTGTTATCCATTTGGTACTTGTCATAATTAACTATTGATATTGTGTTAATTACATTCGATTTTTGCTGTGTTATCTGCTGTGCTGTTTCAAGTTTGTTCAGGAATCTGATTACCTTACCATTTGACCAATGCCATCTTTCGCACATTTCCCTGACGGACAGGCACACATCACCCCTCCGCTGCTCAACACGGATGCCACGCACAAAGAAAATGCGCTCCTTCCATGCTGCCATCAGCAAAAGGTCAATCCATGCCTGCCCACGGGAAAATGGCTTATCCTGCCAAAGCCAATGGTTGACAATATCACGACTTATCTTTATCCAGCCAGCCATCACCCAATCAGGTACTCAATCCAAAGGTCGATGAATTGTTTGCCACAATACTCCGCCAATTCCTCCGTCCTGAAGGCATGACGGGAACCGTGATACGTATACGACCTCGACCACGCCTTGCTCGCATACGCATAAACGACACCGCCGTACACGTAGGCGTTGTGGTACGCACGGCCGACAACACGGCACTCTTTTTTCTCATCCTCATCGAGGCGGTCGTATTGCTCTTTGGTGTAGATGTAGAAGTAGGGGTACCAGCGGTATTCATCCTCCGTGAATTTGGGTTGCCAACCCTCATTGAGGGCGTCGGCGATGATGCAAAGTTTCAAGTAAGCCTTTGCCGTGACATCCAACCCGCCACGGAACGAAAAATGCCCGTCCTGATGCTGGGAGCAAATGCAAAGGTCATCCAAGGCAAGTACGGGCGACAAATCAAGAACGGCGCAAGCGTCTTCGTATGTCTTAACCCTATCCATTATGTTTTTTGGCGCAAACACCTCTTTTCCAAATAGATGCTCCAGCAATTCCCTGCCATTGGCATCCGTGTTGTTATAGGCTTTCAGGGCGTTCTCCGCGCTGATTTTCAATTCTTTGTTGTTGTTTTCCATCTTGTTCTATTTTTGAAGTTTGGTAATCTCTTTTTTGGTCAGTCTAATTGCGTTCAGTAACTTCGTGCTGCCTTTGCTGGCATCCACGTTTTCAAGGATGACGGGAAGGCACCGAAGCAGCGTTGTAACCATATCGTTAGGCACTTTCCTCATGTCAAAAGGGGTTCTTTGATAGGTCGATTGTCATTCCGGCCGTGGCGGTGTAGGTCGGCTTGCCCGAAACCTCGCTGATTTCGTGCTCAAACCGCCCTGCATCGCTATTGTTGCCTGAAAGGTGTATCAATATCACTTCATTCACACCGGCCATGTCATTGGCTCTAATAATACCCTTCGCCGTCTCCAACTCCATGTGTGAGTGAAGGAGGCGGTCACGCATCGCATTTGGTACAATGCCGTGGTCGATGTTGTACTGCAAAATATCATCGGCGTAGTTGGCCTCCAGCATGATATGATTGAGGCTGGGAACACGGTACTCCAGCATCATCGTATCGGTCACAAACAACAGTTTGCCCATTTCCTCATGCTCAATCACAAAGCCGACACACGGCACATCGTGAGCCACGGGGAAGGCAAACACCTTGAACCCGCCCACCTTGTAGCCGTGCATCGGCAAAATCGACTTGCAGAAGGAGCGGTTGGCGATGCCTTGGCTTTGGAAAACCTCATCCAAGGCAAGCACCCTGATACCGCTCCCGATGACATCCTTAATGGACTTGGAATGGTCTTTATGCTCATGGGTCACCAAACAGCCCACAATGCCCGAAATTTTGAATTTCAGCGACTTTTTCACTTCAATGAAGCGAACACCCGCCTCCAACATCAAAACACCGTCAGCGGCTTCAAAAAGGTAGCAATTACCCGATGAACCTGAACCCAAGCACGTCATTCTCATTCCAAGTCCCTCCATCACTCTTTAGCCCAATCGGGTTCGTTACCGGCACCACCATCGGCACCCTCCTTGATTTCGCCCGTGGTTTCGTCCACTTCTTCGTAAACGGCCTCGGCGGGCAGTTCCTCGATGTTGGCGTTCTCGGCAATCAGGCCGTTGCGGTCGCTCATGGCCTCATCGTCATCCTTGGCAATCACGTTCATCATTTCGATTGAAAGGTAGCCGTACTTCGACAAGAGGCGGCGGATTACGGTCTTCAAGGCCATGTCGTTGAAATTGCCTTTCCAACCGACTTCACTTGACACCTGACCCGACTGCGCCTGCTTGACAAGAGCGTCAAAGGTCGGCTTTTCCTTGCCCTTGAACGATGGGCTGTAACGCAGGGCGTATTTGGCCATATCCTCAACGCTCATGTAAAGCACCTTGGAAAAGCCGTTCAACAGCTCAAAATAGCAAAAGTAGCCGACCACCTTATCCGACTTCTTTTCGCCGTCAAAGGCGATGGTACCCGACAGCTTATCCACGTTGCGAAGCTCGCCCTCGTACACCATATCGGCGTTGATGGTGCGGTACTGCCCCGTCCTCATGGCAAGTTGGATGTAGCCCTTGTAACCAGGCACGAAGGTAGGGGTCGGCACCTTCGTCCATTGACCCGTGGCGGGGTCTTTTACCGAGTTGTTGAAAACGATGATGTAGGCAAAGCCCAATGCCTTGTTCAGGGCAAGGCGCATGGTGGCGGCTCTCAATGCCTCGGCCACCACCGCCTGAGGCTTGCATCTTTGAAGTTGAGGGTCGCCCGTGTAGAGATCAATCAGGGAGGCCACGAATTCGTCCTTGTGCTTGCCAAGGGCGTTTTGGAACTGCTGTTGTACGCTTTCAGCCCTGATGACCGATTTAAGGAGGTCAACGGGCTTGGGTTGCTGCTGGGCAACCGCTTGGGTTTGTTTGTTGTTTTCCATTGTGTTGAAAATTTGATTGGTTATTGAACTATAAGTGTATCGTCCTCGGTCACGACCAGCCTAATCATCTGCGATTCGGTCGGCATCAACTCATTGATACTCTCCGCGTTGTCGATGAATATGGGGGCGGTCACGCCTTCCGACTTGCATATTGCGTTGATAATGTCGAGGCCGGCGTTTATCTTCATGGCATTGTTCAGGTCGCTGTAAGGCACACCGTCCACCGTGGCCTCGCATATCTCCACCTCGCCGCCGTTGATTTGGGTCTCAAACATCTTGAACCTCACGATGCTGAAAAGGTGGTTGATACGGCTTTCCACGGCCTCAATCCTCGCCTTCGAGAATGCGGCCATCGTGAACTCAATGCCTTCAAGGCCGCTCAATTCATTGCTTTGGTTGCGAAGATGTGTCTCAAGCTCGTTGATTCGCTGGTTGGTGCGGTTGATGGTGTCGCGCTTGGCCAGCTTGGACTTCATGTCGTCAATATCGGCAGCGTACTGTCTCTTTTTCTCCGACAACTCCGCCGTGTCAGGTGATTGGGCTGGTTCGGCAAGTTCCTTTTCCAAAGCCTCAATCTCGATGGTCAACTGCTGGTACTTGGCATCGGCCTCAATCGGTAGGGTCGCATCAGGGGCGGTCAGGGTGGCGGCATAGAGTTCATTTGCCTTTTCCTTGGAAATCTTTTCCTCCAAATCGCCAATGAGCTTCTTTACGCCGCCAATTAACGCCTCAATCGCCGTCATTCGCTCCTTCATTTTCTTCCCCTTGCGGTTGTTTTCATCGAGGTCGGCGGCTTTCCTCGTGTTGAATTTGGCTGTCATTTCGCCCTGCTTACGTTCGATGTCGTCAATCTCCAACTGACGGCCACAGGTGGGGCACACGAAGGCGTTTTCATCGAACCGCAACACCCTTGCGTTGATTTCGCGCCACTCTTTGACAAGGGCTTCTTTTTGGGTCTTCATGCGTTCAAGGTCGCTTTCGTAGCAAGCCAACGCCTTTTTCGTGTCCGCCAACTCCCTTTCGTCATTGGCCACCTGCCTTTGAAGGGCAAGCTGCTTGTTTCTCTTGTCGTTGTAGTCGGCTTGGACTCTTTCCTTAATCTTGAACTCCAAATCCATCCTCTCGGACTTCAGCTCGCCGACACGCTTCGACTTTTTCATCCTCTCGTTGTTGGCCTCGCTGAACGCCGTGGCCTTGTCGCTGATTTGACCTTCAACCTTGGCAAGGAGTTTCTGCCTGCCTTCAAGTTCGGCCTCCAATTCCTGCCAATTCTCGCTTTCAGGCATCAATCTCTTGCATTCCTCGATGCGGGCTGGGATGGTGTCGATTTCGGCCTTGATGGTGCGTTTCTTGGCCGCAATCTCGCGTTTGTATTCCTCCAATGTCTTACCCGTCAATCCGTCAAGCAAACGCTGGAAATCATCGTTTCCGAAGGCGATTTCCTCATCGCTCACATTTCCGGCCATACGCATCAGCATTGCCCGCTGGACATCGCTCTTTTGTGACGGGAAATAGTTGGGGTTGGTGATGAACTTGAATATTTCCTCGGTGCAGATGGCGTTGATTTTCTCCGTCCAATCCTTCACCGACATTGGCACGTCATTATAGAGGCGTTCTTCCTCATGCCCCGTAAATTCCTCGGTGGCGGTGCCTCTTTTCCTGACCCACTTTTCTTTGAAGCGGCGGCAAAGGGTCACGGTCTCGCCGTTCACCTCTATAATGGCCGTCACCTCATGCGGGATTTTCTCGATGGCCTTGCCGCTGGCATCCAGCGTCTTGATGTTGAAGGCCTTGCGGTCTTCGCTATCCTTGCCGAACATCAACCATGTGAAGGCATCGAAAACGGTGGTTTTGCCCGAGCCATTCCTACCTGAAATGCTCGTGACCGATTCATTGAAGTTGATTTCCAACTCCCTGATTCCCTTGAAATTCAAAAGGGAAAGTTTCTTGATAATTACTTGTTTCATCTTGCGTTGATATTTAGTTGGTTAATTGTTTCTTTGCTATGTATGTAGCTGCGAACGATTCCGCCTCATCGAAGGTGCTGACCCTATTCGACAAAATGAAGTCTTCAACCTCTTTTTTGCTGAAGAATAACAGTCGCCCGACTTTATAATGGGGAATCCTTTTGGTGTGTACGAGGGAATAGAGGAATGACTTTTTCAGGTCATAACACATTACAACCTCATCAATAGACAAAGCATCCTTGGAGGCCAGCGTGGTCATCCTCTCAATACGGTCAAGCCGTTCCTCAATACTCATTGCTGACCTCCTTTTCTTTTTCTTTCGGCAACTAACCAGCCACGTTTGGCAGCATAGCGGCGCACGAAATCCTCGTCCGTTGGGGTAGCGTCAGGCCAAACAAGATTGTGCTTGGCATGGCAGTCTCTGAATACTACTAATGTCTTCATGGTCAAAAGGTCTTTTTGAAGTTCACGATGCTCAATGTGATTTTCATCTTTCCGTTGCCTTCAAATTCGAAGGTGTCTTCGGATTCCACATCAGGCTCTCCGAAAAGCGAATACACTTGCCAAATCCAATCCTCAATGTCGGCGTTGATGGGGAATGTCAGCGACCGCTCCACGGTGCCACATTTTGCCGTGAATTTCAGTCGGTTTGAAACCCCCGGCAAATAGCCCTGCGACACCGTGGCCTCGGCGATGCTGGCCGATGGTTGCGTCTTGGTTGCGTTGGCTGATGATTGCGTCTTGGTTGCGTTCTTTTTCATTGTTCGCCTCCTTCCTCGTTGGGTTCAGCATCGGGGAACAGTCCGGCCATATCCACATTGAAGTGGTCGGCGATGACGCTTTGGACGAGCGCATCGGGTACTTGGTTGCCTGCCAGCCACATCCTCACGGTCGTTTCGGAGCGGTGGGTAATCCTTGCCACCTCCGCAACAAACTCTTGTGCAGGTGTGGGCTTGCTTTTACTCTCATTGTAGAGTTCAATAAATGATTTGTTTCTCATACCTTTTAATATTTATTGGTGAAACTTTTACTTGTTGGGTATCTTTTTACTATTTTTGCGGCAATAACTTTTTGTTTTGCGGTGCAAAGATAGAGCAAATTTCTGTAATACAGAACAATTAAATAGAAAAAATTTCTGTAAAAATTCAAAATAATAATAAAATGACTGATAATCAAACAATTAAAAACAGACTATTATCATTTATTTCCTATCTTGGTATAGGTCAAGGTCGCTTTGAGCGTGAATGCGACCTTGCAAATGGATATGTAAACAACATCAGAAAGTCGATTTCTCCCGAGAAATTACAGAAAATCGCTCTACGATACCCTGAATTAAATGCTGGGTGGTTAATGACGGGGGAGGGGGAAATGCTGAAAACCTCACAATCCGTTGGCGACATTTCCAACAGCAGCGTTTCAGGTGTAAATGTCAATGGCAATGGCATTCAAATCAACCCCAACGCCTACGACACGCTTTTGAAAATAGTGGAGACCAACCAAAAGGCAACGGAAAAATTTCAGGAACAGATAGACAGGTTGATAACCATAATTGAGAAAAAGCTATGATACAACAAGTAGGCAATATAATCAATAGTGAATTAAAGGATGTAAATACCTCTTCTGCTAATAAGAACATTGACATCCATTTCAACCCATACAAACGTTGTTTTACTCCAGCACTTTGGGCAATAGGAATCATTTCATTGGCCAATTGTATAATTCTCTGCATTCTATTTCCTCGCTCACAAGAACTCTGTATTGATTATATGGGGATAATTGTAACAGTACTATCAATCCTTGTAACATTACTTGTCGGGTGGCAGATTTATAAAACCATTGGCTTTGAGCAAAAGACCGTTGCGGAATTAGTTAGGATTGAGAATGAATTGAATGAAAAACTATCAAGCAACCAGCAAGCACTTCACAAGGAGATTGAAGAGGGTATTGAACAATCAGTAAATATGTCTTTGTTTATGTCGCTTGCACAATTGGCATTTGCATTACATCAATCTGAATCATCCGAAGAACAATTCAGGAACGCTGTACCTCTACAGATTTCATATAATGCGTTATGTGTATGGAACAATAACACAAAAGATGTGGAAGATGCTTATAACAGTTGTATTTCATTGATTAAGGAATACAGAATTAAGGATTGTAATCTTGTTGTTTCAAAAGATGATTACAAGCTATTCTTATCGGCTGCATTAAAAACACAAGATGATGAAATAATTGAGTTCACAAAGAATTTCAAAATTCAGGAATAATGAAAAGAATACTTTACTTATTGGCCATCATTTTGGCATTATTTAGTTGCCACAAGTCAAACGAGTCGAAAATCAATGCACTCATCAAATCTGACTTATCGGAGGTTATGCACGATTTCAACAGTTATGAGCCTATCAGTACGGATTTGGATAGTGTGTTTGATGCAGCCTTTTTCGATGAAAATGCTTGGTCGTTATCTGAAAAAATAGTCGAAAACAATGAGATGCTTGAAAGCATTGAAAGCGATATAGAACGCCTCCGATTTGATTTGGATATGGCAGGCGTCAGTCGGAATCGACAAAGAATCAAAGAATTGACTGATAGGGGAGATAGACTTCTTTCGGATATGAAGTCAAAGATTGATGAAAACAAAGATTTGCGTGACAGTATCCGCTCCATAAACGATTTGGCTGGACACGATTTTGTTGGGTATTTGTGCAATCACAAATTCCGTTGCAACAATGGAATGGGAAACAAAATACTTGTTGACGCTGGCTTCTTTATTGATGCGGAATGTACAAAGATTATGTATCGTATATTTGATGATGAAGATGAAAAACAAGTCGCACAAATAGCCGCATCATTAAACAAAATGGAGGATTAAACAATAATGGAAAAGCAACTATCTTACTACCTCATCGACCTGATGAAGTCCTATATAAAAAAGGAGGACTTGCTTTCGGAAAAGTCTTCCGAAATCATCCTCCAAATCGGCACGGCCATCGACCGTGCCAAGGTGGCCAACCAGCCCACCGCCGAACTTGAATACCTCTACGAAACGGCCTTGTGGCTCAAAGGGGAGATTGAAAAATGAGCAGGCGGCGGGTTTACAGCGAGGCAACGCTCGCCATCATGGAAAGGTTCTATCAGGCGATGGACGCTTGCAAGGCCGAGAAACTTATAAGCATCACCGACTATTGCAGCGACAACGGCATCGAAAAACCACACTTCTATATGCAGCGAAAAGACCGCAATAGGGGTTTCTTTGAGGTCGGCTGGATGCTGGGTTTGGTGGAAAAATGTCACGTTTCAGCCTATTGGCTTTTAACGGGAAAAGGGCAGATGTTTGGGTAAAAGTCACCGATTTTGGTGCTGATTTGTTACCCAGCACAAATGAATGTTTTACAAATTACTAAAAATCAACCTAATGGGTAAAAGTATAGTCTTTGCCACGAACAACATGAACAAACTGCGCGAAATGCGCGAAATCATGGCCGGTCTCTATGAGGTGCTGAGCCTCGACGACATCGGTTGCCATGAGGAAATCATTGAGGATGCCGACACCATCGAAGGCAATGCCAAAATCAAGGCGGACTTCGTCACGAACAAGTACCATGTGGACTGCTTCGCCGACGACACCGGCCTTGAGGTGGAGGCCTTGGACGGCGCGCCGGGCGTGTATTCGGCGCGTTATGCCGGCGAGCATTGCAGCTATCAGGACAATGTCGATAAGATGCTGGCCGCCATGAAAGGGCAGACCAACCGCAAGGCGGCTTTCCGCACCTGCATTGCCTTGAACCTCAGCGGAGAATCCTATCTCTTCGAAGGCCGTTGCGACGGACAAATCACCGAGCAGCAGCGCGGCACCGAAGGCTTCGGCTACGACCCCATTTTCCAGCCCGACGGCCACGACCAGACCTTCGCCGAATTAGGCCTCGAAGTGAAAAACGCCATCAGCCACCGTGGCCGCGCCACGCAGAAATTGATAGCGTTTCTGAGGACAGTTTGATCTCGTTTTATTGAAAAACCTTGATTTCGCGTGCGATGTGCATGAAGTTTGGGGAATAATGTGTATTTTTGCGCTTGCATTCCTGATGCGCGGACAATCACGCTGCAAATTCGGGGTTTGCACTTTGAAAGGATAGTAGATATGAATAAGCGAATCATTTTGTTTTTGATGCTATGCCCGCTGTGGCTTTGGGCGCAAGATGCCACCCTCACCGTTTCCTCCAAGAAACAAGTCGTGGTGGGTGAGCGTTTCCAAGTGGTTTTTGAGGTTAACGCTGAAGGCAAGAACTTCCAAGCGCCGTCGTTTGACGGCTTTACCGTGGTGGGAGGCCCCTTCTCATCCTCGAGTTCCAGCTTCTCGATGGTGAACGGCTCGATGTCGCACACGGTGAAAAACACCTACACTTATGCATTGCAAGCCTACAAGGAAGGCACCTTCCGCATCGGTTCGGCCTCGCTGACCGTGAAAGGCGACAAGGTTTCGAGCGAGCCATTCGATATTAAGGTGCTTCCCGACGATGGCAGCCATGCGACCCCGTCGGCTGGCAGCAGCTCGGGCTTCAACCAAGGGCAAGGCCAAAACACCAACGACCCGAAAGTCAGCGGAAAGGACCTGTTCCTCAAAGTGATACCGTCAAAGAAAACGGTTTATGTCGGTGAGCAGATGATCCTGACCTACAAACTCTACACCAAAGTGCCGGTGTCGTCGCTGCAAGTCAGCAAGATGCCTGCCTATGCTGGCTTCTGGACCAAAGACATCTCCGACAACAACGGCGGCGCGCTGCGTCAAACCTCCGAATACATCAATGGCGAGGAATACACCGTGGCCGAAATCCAGAAGGTCATCGTCGTGCCTCAGCGCAGCGGTGCCTTGAGCCTCGACCCGATGAGCATCGAATGCATCGCGCAAATCCGCTCCGAAAACAACAACCGTCGCAGCAACGACCCCTTCGACATCTTTTTCAACGACCCTTTCTTCAACCGGAACATCGTCAACGTGAAGAAGGAACTCTCAACCAGCACCATCACCATCGACGTGAAGAGCCTTCCGGCCAACCAAAAGCCCGACGGCTTCGCAGGTGCGGTGGGCAACTTCAACTTCAAGTCGGAAATTGACAAGACCGCGCTGAAGACCAACGAGGCTTTCACCCTTACCTTGATCGTTTCGGGCACGGGCAACATCGAACTTCTGCAAATGCCAGAGCCGAACTTCCCGCCTGATTTCGAGGTGTATGATCCCAAAATCACGACTTCGACCAACGTGACGGCACAAGGACTTTCAGGATCGAAAAAGGCTGAATATCTGGTTATTCCACGCCGTGCGGGCAACTTTAGCCTGTCGCCAGTCGAGTTCAATTTCTTCAACCCGGCCACGGGCACTTACACAGCGTTGCAGTCCGACAACTATGCCATCCATGTGGAGAAGGGCAGCGGCGACGAAGCCGACGGCAGCATATACGCCTCCAATCAAGAGGGCATAAAATACCTTGGCAGCGACATCCGCCACATCGCCACGGGCAAGCCGCAACTCAAGGAGAAACACGTCGCCTTCTTCGGCTCGGCGGCCTATTTCGTGATACTGCTCGCCATGCTGCTGGCGTTCGTCCTCCTCCTGCTGCTGCTGAAAAAACGAGAGAACGACAGACAAGACAATGTGGCCAACCGCAACAAGAAAGCCACCAAGGTGGCCCGTGGCCGCCTCAAGAAAGCCGAGCAATACCTCAAAGTGAAAGACCAAGACAATTTCTACACCGAAATGTCGCAAGCCCTTTGGGGCTACATCGCCGACAAACTCGGAATCGAGCAATCGAGGCTCTCGATGGACACCGTCAGCGAGGCCATGAAGGAAAAGAACGTGCCCGACGACCTCACACAACAATTCGTCGACACGCTCAACAATTGCGAGTTTGCCCGCTTCGCACCCGGTAGCGCCGAGGAGAAAATGGGCGACCTCTACCACAAAGGCATCGAACTGATCACCAAAGCGGAAAAAGTCTTGTAAAGAAACGAAAGGAACAAAAGATGAAACGATACACCTTATTAATATTAATGGCACTCGCCACCCTGAGTGCGAAGGCGCAACACGAAGCCCAGCAATGGTTTGAACAAGCCAACGCCGCCTACAACGCAGGCAACTACGACTCGGCCCTGATGCTCTACGACCGCATCACCGACGCCAACCTCGAATCGGCACCGCTTTACCTCAACATGGGCAACACCCACTACAAGATGCGCAACTACCCAATGGCCATCTATTGCTACGAAAAAGCCCTCAAACTCGACCCGAGCAACGACGACGTGCACGCCAACCTTGCCATCGCCAACCTTGCCATCGTCGACAGGATCGATGAAGTGCCGCAGTCATTCATCGTGAAGGGCTGGAACACACTGAAACAAGCATTCTCGGGACGGCAGTGGACGGTTTTGTCCATCGTGGCCTTTGGTTTGCTGCTGGTTTCTCTGTTCTTGTTTCTCCGTTCCGGCCGTATGGGATGGCGCAAGTCGGGCTTCTTCGCCGGCATCCTCATGCTCGTCGTTTTCGCCCTGTCTGCACTCTTTGCGGCCCAGCAGAAACGGGCTTCGCTGACCGAAGACCATGCCATCATCATCACGCCCACCGTGACCGTGAAAAGCACGCCCAACGAAGCCAGTGTCGATTTGTTTGTGCTCCACGAAGGCACCAAAGTGGAGCTTCTCGACCATGCCGACGGCTGGAACAAAGTCAAGATCGCCAACGGCAGCATCGGGTGGCTGCAATCCGAAACCATGCTCCCGTTTTGACCCAGTATGGACGCGAAAAACACTTTTTTGAGAAAAAAACACATTTTTTTTCATCATTTTGTCGAAACTTTGATAGAATGTCCTATATTTGCAGACCACAAATTGACTAAATTAGGTCATGTAATAATGCGAAATCGTTTATTTTACAGATAGTTAATCAAATTATAGTGATATGAAAAAAGGATTTTTACCTCTCAGTTTACTACTGGCAATCATGATCTTTGGTCAGACGATTACCATCGCTGACAATGGCGGGCACTATGTTCCGCGCACGCAAGATGCAGCTTCGGCTGAACAATTTATGAGCAGCCTTAGGGTCAACCAACACACGGGCCTCATTGACCCGGCTTCGGTGATTAAGGCAATGCAGGACAACGCCAAAGCAGATCCCGTTGCCCCCAACGACCCGCTGTATTGGCTCAGCATGGGTCCCGACAACATGGGCGGCCAAACCACGGCAGTCCTGTATGACAACCGTTCCAATGTCATCTACATCGGCTCGAAGGGCGGCGGTGTCTATAAGTCGTACAACGCTGGCATCACCTGGCACCAAGTGGCCAAAACCAACCTGATGGTGAGCTGCATGACCCAAGCCCCGGACGGCACGATCTACGTGGGCACCGGCGACGCCAGCCCTGCCTTGACCTACAACGGCCTCGACCTTTACGGATTTGCCGACAACAGCTTCGTCGGCACCGGCGTTTACAAAATCGGAGCCAACGACGAAATGACACAAATCGCCTCCACCAATCCCGCCAATGACGCTGACTTCAGTTTCGTCAACGAAATCGCCATCGTGGATGGCATTTTGCTTGTCGCCACCAACGAAGCACTGAAATACTCAACCAACAACGGCGAAACTTGGGAAACGTTGCTTGAAGGCGCTGCCCGCGAAGTGAGAGGCATGGGCAATTCCATCGTCGCTTCAGTGGCCCGCAAACTCTACATCGGCAACATCGAGGAAATGGCTTGCCTCTCCACCAACAACACCTCTCCTGGCTATGACGACAACGGAGTGATGAACCTCATCCCGAGAGCTGGCAATTTCGTGGATTTTGCCACCGACACCGCCAGCACCATCTATGCCGCCATCATCACCAATGCAGGCAACCAGAAAGGCATCTTCGTGTCGAAAGACAAAGGCGCAACCTGGGAAGTGGCCTATCCTGAAACCGCAGTTGCCGACAACCTTGGCCACATCATCTATGGCAGCAGCGGCCTTTACAACTATGGTTTGGTCGTTGACCCTTCAAACTCCGACCGCGTTTTCATCACCGCAAAAGACCTGTGGATGATTGAGAAGCCCCAAACCGAAGGCTACTATGTGGCGCGTTGTATCACGAGCGGCACCGCTACCACCATCTACTCTGACAACTACATCCACACTGGCATCCACGACATGAGATTCAACCCCAAAAACAAGAAGGAGTTCTTCATCGGCACGGATGGCGGTGTGTTCAAAGGCACATACTCCAATGGAGGAATTTCCACGAGGAACTGCAACAGAAACTATATCACCACCCGCATGCTTGACGTGGCTTATTCAACGGAAAGTGCCCGCGTTCTCGCTTCGGGCATCGACCACGGCATCGTGCATATCGAAGGCAAGGCCAACACCGACACCGAAGGCTATGCCAACTGGATCAACCCCAACGGCTATGTTTACGGAATCTACGACACGGACGGCGTAGGCGGTCCTTGCGTCATCTCCATGCTCAACCCCAACACCATCTTCGTTACCAACAAGTCCAACTTGAACAGGTCACAAACCTCTGGCGAAGACTGGGTTTCGACCAACTTCACCTCATCGAGCAGCATCACGTTGAACAACACCTTGTTCCGCACGCCTATCCTCATGTACGAAAATGTCAACGACCCTAACAGTGGCAGCAAGGTTTGGTTCTACAACACCACCGGACACACCCTTGCGAGCGGAACCCAAGTGGAATGCGAAAGTGCCAACAGCCGCATCTTCATGCACACCCTTGCCGCCCCGCTTGCCACTGGCGACTCCATCGAGGTGCACGACCCCATCAGCGCAAGGTTCTATGTGGCCACCAAGGATGCTGTTTACATGACTTTCACCGCCCTGCAATTTGAAATTGAAACCGAATGGTATAAGATTTCGTCTGTCAATGGTACACCTATTAATATGTCCATCTCAGCCGACGGCAACCACCTCTTCGTTTCCACCAAGGAAAACGGAAAAGTGATCAGGATTTCCAACTTGAACAGCATCATCGACGGCAACATCGACGATGTGACTGTCACCACCCTTACTGTTGCTACGGGCAACCAAGCGGCAACATCAGTCGCAGTCGATCCTCGCGATGCCAACAAACTTGTCGTCACCATGGGCAACTACGGCAACGAGAACTATGTGTATTATAGCACTGATGCTCTCGCCGAGACGCCCACTTTCACCTCAAAGCAGGCCAACCTGCCCAAGGTGCCGGTATTCAGCTCCATCATTGAAATGAGCACCGGCCATGTCATCCTTGGCACCGAAAAAGGTATCTATAGGACAACGAGCATCAGCAGTCCCAACTGGATTGCCGACGCAGAAAACATGGGCAACGTGCCTGTCATCGGATTGAAGCAGCAAACCATGAAGCTGGCTGACGAGGAATATGCCGAAGGCATCCACAACACGGGCATCATCTATGCCGCCACCTACGGACGCGGCGTGTTCCGTTGCGAGAACTACAAGCACTCCAACGTCGGTGTCGGTGAGAACACGACCACCGTCGAAGCCAACGTGAGCATCTATCCCAACCCCGTGCGCGACTGCGCCACCATCAGCTTCGAGGCTGCTGGCAGCCAAGCTGTGAGCTATCAGGTGTTCGACCTTGCAGGTCGCATGGTGCAATCGGAAACGATGGGCAACTTCGCCGAAGGTAGCCACAACCACAGCATCGACCTCGGCAACCTCGGCGCAGGCTCCTACATCTTGCGCGTCACCCAAGGGCAACGAGTGTCCACGGCAAAGTTTGTGGTTTACTAATCGCAGCAACTTAACAAATCACATGGAAGGCATCCTAAGACGATGCCTTCTTTTTTTCTTTCAAACGGCACGAGTGCAGTCGGCCAAGGGAAAACCAGCACTTGTGCATCGTAATGACACATTGCTTAGAAAAACAACAATTCACTTGATATTCACCAAATTCAATTCACTATGAAAAAGAAACTACTTTCTTTGATGATGATGTTTGCGCTGGCTTGTAGCGGCCATGTTTTTGCGCAGACGGCATTGCCGTATTCCTACGGCTTCGAGACCTCTCTTGCCACTGCTGGATGGACAAAGAGCAATGCCCATGCTTCTACGGGGATTGCCGCAGGAAACGCTATCCATGATGGAAGCTACGGCATCCAGTTCTACGACAACTCAGGTGTCAACCAAGGCAACCAGTACTTGATTTCTCCCGAACTGAACGGCACCAATGGCGCGTCGGTTTCGTTCTGGTACAAGAATTACGTTTCCTCGAACCCATGGGGTTTCAACGTGGGTTATTCCACCACCGACAACGCCCCGAGCAGCTTTACATGGCTGCAGGCTAACGACATCCCATACAGCGGAACCACATGGCGCGAAAGCGAAGCCTTCGTGTGCCCCGCCGGTACCAAGTATGTGGCCTTCCGCTGCGCGGTGTCCTCGTTTGGCACCAGCTATGCCTATGCCTACCTTTTCCTTGACGACATCAGCATCATCGAGCCTGTCGTCCAAATGCTGCCATACGAGTTTGGCTTTGAAACCTCGCTCGCCGCTAATGGCTGGACGACGCAAAACCGCATCGGCTCCACTTATGCTGTTGGTGGTTCTGCGGTTCACGAGGGTGCCACCGGCTTCCAGTTTTATGGTACTGTTGCCACCGGCCAATACCTCATCTCGCCCGAGCTGGACCTGAACGGTGCCGATGGCGTGGCCGTCGATTTCTGGTATAGCGTTTATCTCGCCGCCTTTCCCCAGACTTTCGAAGTAGGCTACTCTACCACCACCGCCGCCCCGTCAGACTTCATCTTTGGCGAAGCCATCACTGCAAGCAACGCCTATAACGGCACCCCGGGCTGGCTGCAAATCGAACAGCAGGAGTTCCCCGCCGGCACTAAATACGTCGCGGTGAAGTTTACGGGCAACTATTATACCTTCATTGACGACTTCAGTTTCACAGCCATTGTGAACCCGACGCCACCTGCCCCGACGGAACCCGAAAGCGGCCTCCATGTTGTGTTTGACGACGGTGTTGCCAATGGCCGCGGCCTCGTCATCGACAACCTGAACCTCGGCGAAGTGCCTGCTGGCGCTTGGATGGAACCTTTCCGCTTCCAGATGTACAACGACGACACTCAAGCCCTCACCGTCAGCTTGCTCGACTTCACGCCCAACACTAGCCTGCTGAGCATCCCGGAAGAAATCGTGCTGCCCTTCACCGTGGCCGCCAATGCTGCCGACAGCGTTGACCTCGCCATTGCTTTCCATGTGGACGAAAACGCCGTCGCTGGCACTTATGACTATGAGTTTGTGGCCATTTACGAAGGCAGCCGCCTCGCCAAGATTTGGCCCTTGAGCTTCAGCGTCTATACACCCGAGATGCCCGATGTGGTTGAGAAAGCCTATCCCGTGAATGGCGGCGACCCGGTCTTCGCCGAATTCAAGTCAACCGACCTGAAGAGCTGGGATCATGTTGGCCGCATCCGTATGATCTGGGACCGTATGCTCGAGTGCCCCGACGTGTTCAAAATGGGCGACTATTGGTACATGGTCTATAGCGAGAGTTTCCGCGCCTCGTGGAGTCGCAAGGTGAAATATATGATGGC
>ONVP01000094.1 GCA_900321315.1 uncultured Bacteroidales bacterium | reverse complement strand
GAAATGTGGCCATAGTCATAAGCCATAAGCCATAGAAAATAGAGAAAATGGACAATCGTTACTCTCAACGCGGCGTCTCTGCCGAAAAGAAAGACATCCACAACGCCATCAAGAACCTTGATAAGGGATTGTATCCCAACGCTTTCTGCAAAATCATCCCCGACATCCTCGGCCATGACCCGCTCTATTGCAACATCATGCACGCCGATGGCGCAGGAACGAAATCCTCATTGGCTTACCTCTATTGGAAAGAGACCGGCGACATGAGCGTGTGGGAAGGCGTGGCGCAAGATGCCGTGGTGATGAACACTGACGACCTCATTTGCGTAGGAGCGACCGACAACATGCTCCTCTCCTCCACCATCGGGCGCAACAAGAGCCTCATTCCGGGCGAGGTGATTTCCGCTTTGATTAACGGAACGGAGCATTTCTTGGAGAAGTTGCGCAAACTCGGCATCGGCATCTACCTCACAGGAGGCGAAACCGCCGACGTGGGCGACTTGGTGCGCACCGTCATCGTCGACAGCACCGTGACGACAAGAATCCGCCGCGACGAAGTGATTGAGAACAACATACAGCCGAATGATGTCATCGTGGCCTTCGCCTCTTACGGGCAAGCCACCTACGAGGACAGCTACAACGGCGGCATGGGCAGCAACGGCCTCACCTCAGCGCGGCACGACATGCTGAACCATTATTTGGCAGAGAAATACGATGAGAGTTTCGACCACAGCATTCCTGAAAGTTTAGTCTATTCCGGTCCGCACAAACTCACCGACCCGACCGAAGTTCCGGGCGTGGACGTGGGCAAACTCATCCTCTCGCCCACCCGCACCTACGCCCCGCTGATGATTCCGATTCTGAAGGACTTCCGCAAGCAAATCCACGGCATCATCCATTGCAGCGGCGGTGCACAGACCAAGGTACTGCATTTCGTTGATAAGCTGCACATAGTAAAAGATAACATGCTCGAACTACCACCTCTGTTCCGCATGATTCAAGCCGCCTCGGGCACAGACTGGCACGAGATGTACAAAGTCTTCAACATGGGCCATCGTTTGGAGATTTACACCAACGAAAAGGCTGCCCATGAGATGATTGCTATTGCAAAACAATTCAACATCGACAGTCAAATCATTGGGCATGTGGAGGCTTCGGAGCAAAAGAGATTAACGATTAAGAGTGAGTTTGGAACATTTGAATACTAAACCCTTATTGTTTCAAGAAAATGTTTATTTTTGCAATGTATTAAAACAACAAGGCGATGACCACATTAAGCGTAACCATAGACGACACTAACAAACTTCAAATGCTATTGGATTGGCTTCGCTCCATTACTTTTGTAAAAAAAGTGGAGATTAACGAATCAAAAAAAGGGAATTTTGAAGAAGTTGCTAAAGTATTGGAACAACTTCCCGAAGGTGGAATCACAAGAGTAATATCTAATCCAACAGAATGGCAAAGACAACAACGCGATGAGTGGTAAAACTTTTATTCTCGACACTAACATCATCATTCATCTTTCGTATGGAGAGTTGAATACATCAGATTTTTCTTCAAGTGGCGATAGGCTTTGCATTTCAGCCATCACATATATGGAAGTCCTTGGTTATCCGTTCAAAACCAAAGAAGATGAATATTTTGTCAAGATGCTATGTAACTCTTTCGACCTCTTAGATTTGACAAAACCTATCATAGAGAAAACTATTGAAATCCGAAAGAGAGCCAAAACAAAACTTCCAGATGCCATTATTGCTGCAAGTGCGTTGGTTAATAACGCCACGCTTGTTACCAACAATGTGAAGGATTTCAAGATGATAGATAGGATAACCCTCATTAAACCTATGCCTCACCAATAATTCTATGGACATCACCTCAAAACTCGAAACAATCAAGCACCGCTGGGAGGAAATGGGCGAACAGCTCGCCGACCCTGCCGTGGCTTCCGACATAAAGAAGTTCGTGAAACTCAACAAGGACTATAAGGACTTGGAGCCTATCGTCATGGCTTTCAAGGAATACAAGACGCTGAAAGCCAACGTGGAAGAAGCCCGCGAAATCCTTGCCACTGAGAAGGACGAGGAGATGCGCAAGATGGCCCAAGAGGAGTTGGACACCGCCCAAACGCGCATTGAACAGTTGGAGCAGGACATCCGCGTGATGATGATTCCCAAAGACCCGCAAGACAGCAAGAACGCCATCATGGAAATCCGCGCGGGCACGGGCGGCGACGAGGCCTGCCTTTTTGCCGGCGACTTGTTCCGAATGTACAGCAAATTCTGCGAAAACCGTGGCTGGAAGGTGGAAGTGACCAGCGTCAGCGAAGGCGCGAGCGGCGGCTACAAGGAAATCGACTTCACCGTGACGGGCAACGGCTGCTATGGTATTTTGAAATTTGAATCGGGTGTGCACCGCGTGCAGCGTGTGCCCAAGACCGAGACCCAAGGCCGCATTCATACTTCTGCTGCCTCGGTGGCGGTTTTGCCCGAGGCCGAAGAGTTCGACGTGGAAATCAATGAGGGCGAAATCAAGTGGGACACTTTCCGCTCCAGTGGTGCTGGTGGGCAGAACGTGAACAAAGTGGAATCGGGCGTACGCTTACGTTATATGTGGAAAAACCCTAACACGGGCGAAACCCAGGAAATTCTCATCGAGTGCACCGAAACCCGCGACCAACCCAAGAACAGGGAACGCGCCCTGTCGCGACTGCGCACACGCATCTACGACATGGAGTACCAAAAATACATCAGCGACATCTCCGCCAAGCGCAAGACCATGGTCTCCACCGGCGACCGCTCGGCCAAGATTCGCACCTATAATTATCCCCAAGGCCGCATCACCGACCACCGCGTGGAAGGCCTGACCATCTATAACCTCTCCGCCGTCATGGATGGCGACCTCGAAGAAATCATCAACCGTTTGCAAATGGCGGAAAATGCTGAAAGACTGAAAGAAGAAATATTGTAAACCTAAAACTATTATGAGTTACAAATCCATTGACACACTACAAAAGGCATTGAGTGAAAAAGTCTTTTCCAATACCAAAGACTCTAAGAAAGCAGCGGGAAGAGCCTTGGGAACTCTCATAGAAATCATTACTTACTATTTGCTAAAAGAGTGGAAAATGGTGGATTACATTTCCATTGAGAGAAAACTTGCAGAATATGGCAACCCATCCATCACTCATAATGTGGAATTCACCTTGTACCCACTACTCCAAAAGAAAACCCATACCGTCCCTGTCAAACAAAGTCTAAGTTCAAAAGCCATTGCAAAGTCTATCGGCTTAAGCAATGATTTCGTTATAAAAAGCAACGTGCTGTTAGACAAGGACATGACTATGAAAAACTCATGTATTATTGCTGAAAACGATTCAATTATAGTAATCGCAAATATCGAAGCAATAAAAGGCAATCAAGCAACTTTCAACTCTTGCTGGCAAATTGCCAACCCCTATTCTATGGTAGAATGTAAAAGGGTTGGAGTGGAAGAAGGCAACAAGAAAGGACCTCAGACCATCGAAAAAGCAAAGCAAGGAGCATACGTTGCCCAATCGACTTCTTCCTTACAGAAAATCCGAAACGACAAAGGAGAGAAGTTCGGCATTACATACAAAAATGGCTTACCCATCATCAAGCCTTATGCTGAATTAATAGATGAAATCATCAGCAGCAACGACAAAAGCCTTCTTGAGAACTTTACTTTATCTATCGGAGTGGTCAGCAATCACGGCAACTGGTTCACTTCCGAAGACCAAAACAAGGAGTTGAAGGTTTTGGCACAGTCATACGATTGGCTTTTATTCCTGACGGATGAAGGTTTGGCACAATTCATTACCGACTTGCTATTAGAGCCTTCCGCTGAATTTGAGCCAATTCAAGCTGCATTTATGAGCAGTTACAAGGAAGGCAAAAAGGCGAATACATTCACAAAGACCAAGATAAACTACGCCGCTCATCAGGCATTGTGCGACTATTTCTCGAAGAACATCAGCGAAATTGAGCATTGGTTCAACATCATTTCCCCAGAAAGCAAGTCGCTTCAAACATTGAAAGAAACATTGTCGAATTTGGCAAACAAACAATGGGAGGATTTGCTATGACCGCAGGCAGACATGTCAATACACAGAGCCAAAGTTGGTGTACTCCACCAAAATATGTGAACGCCATCAAACGTTTTTGGAACGGAATCATCCATCTTGACCCCTGCTCAAACGAGCATTCAATAGTCAATGCGGAAACAGAATTTCGGCTTCCCGAACATGACGGTTTGAAGGAAGCATGGAACTATGAAACCATTTATGTCAATCCGCCATACGGTTCGGACAAAGAAAGGGGAACAACCATAAAGAATTGGTTGGCAAAATGTTGCGTTGCAAACATCCAATACGGTTCGGAAGTGATTGCCTTGATACCAGTGGCAACCAATACTGGCCATTGGAAACAGTATGTGTTTGGCAAAGCAACCGCCATTTGTTTTCTATACGATACAAGATTGCGCTTCCTCGTTGATGGCTTTGATGGAGGAAAAGGTGCGCCAATGGCTTGTTGCTTGGTCTATTGGGGTAATCGTTTCGAGTCTTTCCAGCGCGTATTCATGGAATATGGCGCGGTGGTCAACATAGCAGATCTGAAGTCAAAAAGAATCGGAAACCAAGCCTTTGAACTACCCATTTTTGAAAGTCAAAACATTGCAATATGAACAAACACCAGTTATTCGAACAAATCAAGAAAAAGCAGTCGTTCCTTTGCGTCGGCCTTGATACCGACATCAACAAGATTCCGCAGGAACTGTTGGCTATGGACGACCCCATTTTTGAATTCAACAAGCAGATTATCAACCACACTGCGCCTTACGCTGTGGCTTACAAGCCCAACACGGCTTTCTACGAAGTGTATGGTGCCAAAGGCTGGCAAAGTCTGGAACGCACCATCCAGTACATCAAAAACAACCACCCCGACATTTTCATCATCGCGGATGCCAAGCGCGGCGACATCGGGAACACCTCGGCCAACTACGCCAAGGCTTTCTTCAACACCCTGAAAGCCGATGCCCTGACCGTGGCACCTTACATGGGCAAGGATTCCGTGGAGCCTTTCCTCAACTTTGAGGACAAATGGGTTGTGCTTTTGGCCTTGACCTCCAACAAAGGCTCACAGGATTTCCAATACCTGAACATCGGCGAGCGGATGCTGCACCAACAAGTGCTGCAAACCGCCACCACTTGGGCCACCTCGGAGCAGATGATGTTCGTGGTCGGCGCGACGCATCCCGAGGAGTTGGGCAAAATCCGCAAGATGTTGCCCGACTATTTCTTCCTCGTCCCGGGTGTGGGTGCCCAAGGCGGCGACTTGCAGGCCGTGGCCCACAATGGCTTGAATGATGAATGCGGCTTGCTCGTCAATTCGTCGAGAGGGATTATCTATGCTTCTAATGGTAGTGATTTTGCTGTTCGAGCGGGTGAGGAAGCCAAAAAGCTACAAATACAAATGTGTGAATTGTTGAAAGAGAAAGGGTTGGTTTAAACTGAAAAAGCCGCTTCGTTGAAGCGGCTTTTTCAGTTTAAACCCAATACTTAGCGAGCTACTGAGAAGCTGCGGTTCAGCACCGCGCCGTCGTTGGCATGGATGCGAACGAAATAGATACCGTTGTTCAAGGCCTCAGTATTGATTTGGATGCTGCTGCCGCTGGCTTCCTGCATCATAATGCGCTGGCCAACAGCATTGAAGACTTCAACTCCCGTCATGCCCTCGGCTTGGATGTTCAACACGCCCGAAGTCGGGTTGGGATAGAGTTTCAAGGTTTGCTCCAATTCACTCAAGCCCGTGACCATTGTATAGAAGTGATACTCAGGCCCATAGTAGGTTTCGCCTTCGACCACGGCGAAAGCCTTCACGCTATACATCGTTTCAGGCTCCAAGTCATCGACGGTGGCGAGGATTTTCTGGAACTCGTTGAACACGCCTATCACTGTGGTTGGCTGCGAGCTAGTCAGCTTTCTGTACACGAATCCGACTTGTTCGGGATACATATAGGCTTGCAGGGGGCTGACGAAGTTGGCTTCGGTTTCGCTCGTAAGCGAGACTTGGGTTTCGCCCACCGTCACATCGTTGCTGCCACCGCTTTTCGTGGAAATCAAGATGGAGAACTCGCCGCCGAAGTCGCCGTTGCCTTGGTCGCCCAACAGCACGTTGTTGTTGCTGTCGGAAAGGGTGAAATAGCCGTTGCCGTAGTTGCAGCAGATGCCGTTGTTTCCGCTGTCGTAGATGGAGAATCTCACGCAGTCGTCGGCTGAAACCGTCACATATTCAACATGGGGTTGGGTTCCAGTCGAACCGATCAATTGCGCATAAGGTCCGCCCGAGGCAAGCACCTCGCCGGTCGATGACACGAATTCCCATGTGATTTGGTCGCCGAACTTGTCTTGCATCAAGATGAGTTTCAAGCGCTCTTCGGTGCTCGTCATTTCATGCGAAACCCATTGTGTGCTTTGAAGCGATACGGTCTTGCTGTGCGACACCGTTTCTCCATTGACCTGATTTATGGTAACCACTGCTGCATGGTTGCCAATGGGAAGCTCGACTGGCACGACAATGGTTTCTCTCTCGCAAAAGCCCAAGTTGCCCGACCAGTTGGCAGTATAAGTATTGCCTGCCACGGCTACTTCCATGGACATCGAGGTAATCGTTTCCGTACCACCATTCAACACCTTGACATTCAAATTCTTCGAGATCGAACAATCGAGGCTGAGAGTCGCATCTTCTATGGAGGGATAAATGCCCTCATGGACTTGTATTATCTCCAACTCGTTGGCATTCAGGATCGGACGTGTGGGTGTGCCTTGGTAGCGTTCAGAAACCCACGCGAGGAATTGGATGTTATTGATATCAACGGCGACGCCATTGGGCGAGCCAATCGTTTCAGGTATCGTATAGGTATAGGTCTTGGTCACGAGAGTCCCTTGCGTAGTGGGCGAAATCGGGTCGCCCATCACCTCAGTGATGACATCACGCAAGGTGTGCATGTGGCAATATTGGCCGTTGAGCCATTGGGAGGGATTGGACGAACCTGAGGCCTGGCTACCCCAAATGCTGTCTTGCAACATAACCACGGTCAGATAGTTTTCGTCGGTGCTGCTGTTGCCCGTGTAATACACTTCAACGGTGATGGTGGCAACGCGCGAATACGGATTGACTTCGGCCCGTCCGGCCACGTTGCACTCGGCCGCTTGGCTGAACTGCTGGTTTGAGTATCCACTCCACGAACCGCGCCCAATCGCTTCCGAGGTGCCGCGATTGACAACACCCGACGGGAAACTGTTGGCCCCAAAGGCAGCACGTATTTGGTTGCCCTTGGTAGTGTTCAGGTTCGGATAGGTGTTGGTGGAGAAATTGGAAGACCCGTCCGAATGGATGTTGACCGACCAAAACCTGTCAGGGTTGGTGGCCTTAATCTGGTTGGCAATCACATGACCGTCGGGGCAATAGCCACACAAACGGCCCGTGAACTCTTCGAGGACGACGTTCCTGTTGGAAGACTCCGTCGAGACAAACTGCTGGGCTTTCAGCGAAAACGTGAAAGCCAGCAAAAGCATTAAAGAAAGAGTAATCTTTTTCATTGCATGATTTTTTTGATAGTTTCTGAATTTTAGGCTACAAAAATACACTTTATCAAAAAAATGCGCCATTCATTGGCGCATTTTTTTGATTAAAAATTCATTTAAAGGCCTTCAATGACCCAAGTCCAGCCGAATTCGTCAGGCTCGGTGCCGTATTGGATGCCACGCAGCTTGTTGTATAGCTTCAGGCTCCACGGGCCAGGCTTGCCGTCGCCAAACTGGTACGACTTGTTGTTTTCGGGGTCGTCGATGCGCGAAATGGGGCTGATGACAGCAGCGGTGCCACAAGCGCCAGCCTCCTCGAAGGTGGCTAATTCCTCTTCGGCGATGGGACGGCGTTCCACCTTCATGCCGATGGTCTCGGCCAGCTGCATCAAGCTCTTGTTGGTGATGGAAGGCAGGATGGAGCTGGACTGCGGCGTGATGTAGGTGTTGTCTTTGATACCGAAGAAGTTGGCAGCGCCAGCCTCGTCGATGTACTTCTTTTCCTTGGCATCGAGATAGAACTCGCAGGCGTATTGGCCGCCGTGGCAGGCCTCAACGTGCGGACGCAACGAGGCGGCGTAGTTGCCACCCACCTTGTAGGTACCAGTGCCAAGCGGAGCAGCGCGGTCGTACTTGCGCGTGAT
>ONVP01000044.1 GCA_900321315.1 uncultured Bacteroidales bacterium | reverse complement strand
CTCTTATCCCGAAGCCCTACGCTACTTGGCCAAGAAATACAACATCAAAATCGAGGAAAAGGAGCAAACCGCAGAGGAAATCATGCAGCAGTCCATCCGCGAGAAAATGTTCAACATCAACGAGTTTGCGGATAAATTCTTCGTCGATACGCTTTGGAACACCGAGGAAGGCAAGACCATTGGTCTCGAGTATTTCCGCGAGCGTGGCTATCTCAACCCCATCATCGAGAAGTTCCATCTCGGCTACAGCCCCGCCAAGTGGGACGCCTTCACTGAACACGCCAAGAAAAACGGCTATTCTGAGGAGCTTTTGGAACAAATCGGCCTGTCCATCAAAGGCTCGAAAGGCCTCTACGACCGCTATCACGGCCGCGTGATGTTCCCTATCCACAGCCTCACGGGGCGCGTCATCGGCTTTGGCGGGCGCATCCTCACCAACGACAAGAAAAGCCCGAAATACCAAAACTCGCCCGAGTCGGAGATCTACGACAAGAAACAGACGCTTTACGGCATCTATTTCGCCAAAAACGCCATCGCCAAAGCCGACGAATGCATCCTCGTGGAAGGCTATTTCGACGTGCTGCGGATGCACCAAATCGGCATCGAGAACGTGGTGGCCAGCAGCGGCACTTCGCTCACGATGGAGCAGATTCGCCTCGTGAAACGCTACACGAAGAACATCACCATGCTCTACGACGGCGACGCGGCGGGCATCCACGCGGCCTTGCGCGGAACGGACATGATTCTCTCCGAAGGCATGAACGTGCGCGTGGTGGTTTTGCCTCCCGAGCACGACCCCGACACCTTCGCCAAGGAATTTTCGACGGAATATGTCGGCAACTACCTGAAAGACAATGCCAAAGACTTTGTCCGCTTCAAAACGGAACTCTTGCTGAAAGACGCGCAAAACGACCCCATCAAGCGTGGGCAGGTCGTCCGCGACATCGTGGAAACCATCTCCGTCATCCCCGACAGCATCTTCCGCATCACCTACGTCAAGGAATGCAGCCGCCTTTTGGACATGCCCGAGCAAACACTCACCAACGAGCTGAACAAGATTCTGCGGGCGAAGTTCAAGAAATCGCTTGGGGCTGAAGGCGAGGTGGTTCCCGAAACGGAAACCACAACAACGACGCAACCCAAGCAAGAGGAAACCCTTGAGGAACAACTGCCTGCGGGCTACTATCAGGAGCGCGAGCTGGTGAAGTTGCTGCTGATGTACGGCCCCGAGATGATAACTGACGAGCGCATCGACGAGAACGAACAAAGGGTTTACGAGCAAGTCAGCGTGGCGCAGTTCATCATCGACGACCTGAAAGCCGACGGTTGCGCGTTTCTCGACCCGGCCAGCCGCAAAATCTTCGACCTCTTCGACCAAGCCATCGACGAGAGCCGCATCCCCGACGACCAATATTTTGTTTCGCATGAAGACGAGTCCATTTCACAAATGGCCGCCGACTTGCTTTCGTCGCCCTACAAACTCGACCAATGGGAGAAGTTCGGCATCATCGTCAAGCGGGAGGAAGACATGCTGAAAACCACCGTGTTATCGTCGATTTACCGCTACAAGGACCTCATCATCGAAAGCCGGATCAAGGCCATTGAGGAGGAACTGAAAACCACCACCGACCTTGACGACCAACTCATCCTCCTGAAGCGCAAGAAAGACCTCGACGACATCCGAAAACAGATCAATAAGAAATTGGGGATTGTGATAGCGAAGTAGCCTCTAAAACGATCCCAAGAAAAACTGCTTGGCAAGCAAATTCCGGTTATTTTGGAAAATAAGACTTGAAAACCGGCTTGCATAAACAAAAAAACAACTATATTTTCACCCGAAAAACAGTTAGAACCATTTAAAATCAATTGACTAACAAAGACATAGTATAAAATTGCATAATATGACCAATAACTTGAATGCAGGTAGGAACTTGATAAATACAGGAAATCTGAAATATGGATTGCTTTATGGCTGTGTGAATTACACATCAAGAGCATTGGCCATGTCAGGAGTGCTTAACGTGAATGCCTTGCTTCCGGTCACGGCGCCAGTTTTATTGAATCTGGAGCTGGCCATTAGAAATCTCGGGATTTATGCTTCACCTTACTTGATTCAGTAATTAATGACAATGCGCTATGAACAGTAAGTTAATCATCGTTTTGTTGTCATTGTTCGGCTTGGCTTGTAACACAGGATTTTCTCAAGAACAAAACTCGTTTGAGTTCGATGAGCAGGAAAGTTTCGACAACTATCCCGATGGGATATACAAGGACGAAATGGCTCTGTTTACTCTTAAATGTGGTAATCTTCAGGATGCAAAGACGAAGCCATGTTGTTTTGGCGATTTCGAGGTTCGGAGTTTGATAGATGGCAAAGTCCAATTTATTCCGTCGGAATTTGCTTATCGCAATCAGCCTATTTCAGTTGCAATAGAGGGAGATGAAAATGCTACAACCATAAAGTACATTTTTTATACTTTTAAGTAGATGAGCAAATTTAGTTTACATATTGGACGTGAGACTGTGAGACTATGACTTGTGACCATGACCATGACCACTTCAACCAAGAACTGAAATTTCAGCATTCCCGTGAAAGCGGTCATGGTCAGGGTCAATGGTCAGGGTCAAAAAGTCTCGTGTCCCGAAGTCAAAAGATATTGCAGTTTAATTTTGAACAGTTACTTATGAAATACTATTGCTATATTCCAGACAGCGCAATACGTGACATAATCAATCCGACTTTTTCTGTTTACTGGATAAAGGATAACGAAGCAGACCAAGCAAATCACAGACATGGTTTCAAGGGTGTTTGACACAAGAATAAGCATAGACCAATCATTGACAATTGGGAAATCTATATTCCAAAAGGTGCTTTTAGGCTTTACATCCACATGGTCAACTACAAGTATCGGTATGAAGTGACGTGGATTATTGATAGAGAGAAGTATGTTGGTCGTGTGATAGACAAGTTTGAATGAAACGAGGGAGTATTTTCGGGCAGGCTTGCCAGCAAGCCCGCCTGAAAGTTTTTCTTGCCTCGTATGAGAAAAACCGCTAATTTAGCCGCACGGAAAGACAATTTTAGGAACTTGGAAGAGACTTTCACATACGACCCACCGAACCGCCCAAAGGCAACAGACATCGCCGTTTTCGTTGTAGGGCTGTCACACCGTGGCAGCCGCGTGGGATTCCAAGCGGCTGCCGCAATGCGACAGCCCTACGGCGGGCCGATGGGCAACCTCGGCAGCTGGACGACGATAACCGACGCCGGCGGCACCGTCGTGCACGGGCAGAATTTATTACAATAAGCAATACTAATCGTTATGAGAAAGCATTTTAGAAATTCGGCAATCGTAATCTGTATTACTTTTGTAATACTGTCATTGTGTTCCAGCCTGTGTAATAGGGATCCTTGCCATGGAAACATAACAGTGGTCAACAATTCGGATTCCATTGTTTCAATCTGTGATTTGTGGCTTGATACTTATCATAATTAATGGTTGGGAAAGATAACAGAAGTTGAACCCAAAGAGAGTGCAGAGATTCCAATGACTATCAGATGGTGCTTGGAAGATTTGCTTATGACAAGCAATCCAGCAACGAATTACACTCTGTATGTTTTACCAGCGGATTATACTTTTGTCGAAACCACATTTGATTCGATTTATATAGTGTATGACGTGTTGAAAACCATTGATTTGATGAGATTGGGGCCGGATTCTTTGTTGCGGACGAATTACACTGTTTATTATCCATGACAGGAAAACCATTGGGGCGATGCGAGCCATCCAGGACAAGAGCATTTGGAATGCGAAGAATCTTTGTAGGGTTTCCCGCTTTGCGGGAATGGAGAGAAGGGGTTTAGTTTGTAATGGCGGCGGCAGGTGGTGCTGCAATCCAGTGGGGTTTACAGGCCGCCGCCGTTATAAAAACACCCGAAACACTCCATTCCCCGCGAGGGGAAACCGTCGTTAAGAAAAAAATCCTTACCTTTGCGGCCAAAATCTCAAAACACTATGTTTAATCGACGCAAGAAGTGGCGTGTGCCAGCCGGACAGGAACCAACAGCATTGGATCGCAAAGTGATGGCATTGGAGGCGCACGGCGCAATGGTGCCCAAACGCAGCCTTATCCGCACCCCGGAGGAAATCGAAGGCATCAGGCGGAGCGGTGTCATCACCACTGCCATCCTCGACCTCGTGGGCGAGAAAATCCACGCGGGAATGAGCACGCTGGAAATCAACGAATTGGTTCACAACTACACCATCGAGCATGGTGCCATTCCGGCTCCGTTGGGCTACGAAGGCTTCCCGAAAAGCGTTTGCACCTCGGTCAACGAAGTCGTCTGCCACGGCATCCCGTCGGCAAAGGAAATCCTGAAAGAAGGCGACATCATCAACGTGGACGTCACCTCCATCTTGGACGGCTTCTATTCCGATGCCTCGCGAATGTACGTCATCGGGCAAACCTCGCACCGCAAGCAGAAACTGGTTGATGTGGCCAAGGAATGCCTCTACATCGGCATGGAGGCCGCCAAGCCTTTCGGCTTCGTCGGCGACATCGGCAACGCCATCGAGCGCCACGCCCACAAGAACGGCTTCAGCGTGGTGCGCGACCTCTGCGGCCACGGCGTGGGCCTCAAGTTCCATGACGACCCTGAAGTGATGCACTTCGGCAAGAAAGGCACAGGGATGCTCCTCGTGCCAGGCATGGTGTTCACCATCGAGCCGATGATCAACATGGGCACTTGGAAGGTGTTCGTCGACAGTTCGGACGACTGGACCGTTATCAGCGAAGACGAGCTGCCCTCCGCCCAATGGGAACACACCTTCCTGATGACCGAAACAGGACTTGAAATATTGACGCACTGATGGCTATGGAACACGAACACTTTGAAAACCAAGAGCATGAATGGGAGTCGAACCTGAAGGTAACCCAAGGCGTTGATGCCCCCGTCCAAATCAACCCGAAAGCCTTGGAACGCTTGAGGCGCAACCAACAACAGCTCATGCCCCTCGAATGGTATGTCGATGGCATCCTGCAAGGTGACCGCGTGGCGTTGAGCAAGGCCATCACATTGGTAGAGAGTGCGTTGCCCAAGCATCAAGACTTGGCGCAACAGATTATCGCGGCCTGTTTGCCCCACGCGGGAAAGGCCTTGCGCTTGGGCATTACGGGCGTGCCGGGAGCGGGAAAAAGCACTTTCATCGAGGCTTTGGGCGTGCATCTCTGCAACAAGGGGCAAAAGCTGGCCGTCCTCGCCATCGACCCGTCGAGCCAACGCTCAAAGGGCAGCATCTTGGGCGACAAGACCCGCATGGAAACGCTTTCTGTGCATCCCAACGCTTATATTCGTCCTTCGGCTTCGGCAGGCACCTTGGGCGGCGTGGCGCGAAAGACAAGGGAAACGATAATCCTTTGTGAAGCAGCAGGCTACGACACCGTCTTCGTGGAAACCGTGGGCGTGGGGCAGTCGGAAACCGCCGTCCATTCCATGGTCGACTTCTTCCTCCTCATACTAATCAGCGGTGCCGGCGACGAGCTGCAAGGCATCAAGCGCGGCATCATGGAAATGGCCGACGGCATCGCCGTGAACAAGGCCGACGGCGACAACATGATGCGCGCCAACCGCGCCGCCGCCGAATGCCGCAACGCACTGCACCTCTTCCCCTTGCCCGAGTCGGGACAAGAAACCAAGGTGCTCACCTGCTCAGCACTGACGGGCTTCCAAATCGACGAGGTGTGGCAGATGGTCGCCGACCACGTGCAGGCCATCCGCGACAATGGCTACCTCTACCGCAAACGCGCCACCCAAGACGTGCAGATGATGTTCGACACAATGGACAGTGCCTTGAAGAACGATTTTTACCAAAACCAGCTCGTTTCCGACCTGCTTCCCTTGACAGAAAACGACGTGCGCAACCAACGCCTGAGTGCCTACATCGGTGCCCAGAGATTGCTGGATGCCTATTTCAATTATATGCGGCGGCAAGCAGAACCCCAAAGCCTCATCCCCAACTAACCGCTGCCTTGCAACACAAGGAAAAAACGCCGTTCCCCAAAAGGGAATCCATCAGGACGCAAAAGATTGTTGTGGAATAAAAACGTTTCCCGCTGCGCGGGAATCCTGATTGTATTTTTGTCAGGCAGGCTCCGCCCCGAAGGGGCGCGACTTCCCGTTCGCTTCCCACCACGGATTCCAAATCATATCGGCATCCGCCTATTTTCCCCGACGTGTCGCAAGCTCTGTGTCGGGCTGGTGTAAGCTGCCCCTTCGGGGCGTTGGCACCCTTCGCCCTGAAAGGGCAGCTCATCTTACCCTAAAGCGAAGCGCCACGTTGAGTAGCCCCGTAGGGGCGACAAGATATATTAGGAATCAGCACCCAATGGCCCGCGAAATCACCAAACGGAGGATTTCCGAGGTGCCCTCGCCGATTTGCAGGATGCGTTGGTCGCGGTAGAAACGCTCCATGTCGAACTCTTTCAGCAGCCCGTGACCGCCCATCACCTGAACGGCGTTGTCGCAAACCTCGGCAGCCACCTCGGAGCAATAGAGTTTCGCCATCGCGGCCTCCTTGCCGAAGGGACGGTGTTGGTCTTTCAGCCAGCAGGCATGATAAAGCAGGTTGCGCGCGGCTTCAATCTTCACAGCCATGTCGGCGAGCTTGAAGGCCACGGCTTGGAACTTGCACACGGGTTTGCCAAACTGCACACGCTTCTTCGAGTAGGCCAAGGCCATCTCGTAGGCGCCTTGTGCGCAGCCCAATCCCATGGCCGCAATCGACAGACGACCCGAGTCGAGGGTGGCGAGCATGATGTGCGAGCCTTCGCCTGGCTTGCCGAGGACGCAGTCTTCGCTGAGGCGCACATCTTCGAAAACGAGCTTGCCCGTGTTGGAGGCGCGCCACATCATCTTGTCGTGCATGGGCGTTTGCGTGAAGCCTTCCTTCTTGTTTTCCACCAACAGGGCGGTGAATTCCGGCTTGCCGTCCTTCTCGCCCGAAACGGCTTGCACCGTCGTGCCCAAAGTGAGCGGCGTCGCGCTGTTGGTGATGAAAATCTTGGAGCCGTTGAGGTGCCATAAAGTGCCGTCAAACTTGGCGGTGGTCTTGGTGCCGCGCGAGTCGCTGCCGGCGTCTTCTTCGGTCAGGCCGAAACCCCACAGACGGTCTTTGCAGAGGCGGGGCAGATAGCGTTGCTTCTGCTCCTCGGTGCCGTAGTCCTTGATGGGGCCGATGCCCAAGGAATTGTCAGCGGCGATGGTGGCGGCGGTGGATCCGTCCACTCGAGCCAGTTCTTCCACGGCGATGATATAACTCAGATTGTCAAGCCCTTGGCCGCCGTATTCCTTTGGAACGGTCATGCCCAAAAGGCCAAGTTCAGCCATCTTGAGCGTCAGGCCGACATCGAAATGCTGGTCTTCGTCGTTTTCGCGAGCGACGGGTTTCACTTCCTGTTCGGCGAAGTCGCGCACCCGTTGGCGGAGGGCTTCCTGTTCTTTTGTGAGGTCGAAATTCATATTTTAATGTTTTGCGGACGCATTCAATGCGTCCCTACAGGTTATTCTAACTCAATTAATTGCATTTTATTATCCACCATCTGCCCTTCGGCGACGAGGATTTTCTTCACCTTGGCATTGCCGCTGGCCACGATGTTGTTCTCCATCTTCATTGCCTCCACCACCATCATAATCGTGCCTTCGCTCACCGTGTCGCCTTCTTTTACATTGATTTTCACCACTTTGCCTGGCATGGGCGACACCAAGCGCGATTTGTCGTTCGTCGATTCTTTGCAGGAATAGTCCGTCGTGTCGTTCAACTGGTCGGTGCGGAAGCAGGTGAAGTTGAGGCCGTGGAAATTGACGATGGTCTTCTGCTCGTCATTGACGGAGCAATAGATAGTCTCCGTGCGGCCGTTCAGCATGATTTTCAGTTGGTTGTTGTCGTGCTGGATGAACTCCACCTTGAACGGATTTCCGTCAATCTCTCCCTTGATTTTCCCCACTTCTGCGGCCTCGATGCTGACGGACACTTTCTTATCTTCCACGTCCACAACGAGTTGCATGTGGTAGCGCCAATAGCCGATTTCTTCCCAAACGTTTTCGGTGTGCTGTTCCAATTGCTTCTTGCAGAAATCGAACAAGAGGAAAGAAGCCACGATGTCATTGATATTCAAATTCTTGCGACTTTCATTCAAAGCCTTCAGCAAAACTTCCTGATGCGAGGCGCAAAATCCCGTATCTATCTTGTTATCAACGAAATCCGCGTTTTTCACGACTTCCCAAAGATAAGCCTTGTTGGTGGTCAGGCCTTGGATGATGAAGTCCTTCAAGGCGCGTTGGGCGGTTTCAAGAGCGGCTTGGCGGTCTTTGGCGTGACAGCTCAACTTGGCAATCATCGGGTCGTAAGCCTCTGAAATCATGCAACTTCCGTCGATGCTGCTGTCGACTCTTGCGCCGCGCACTTGCGGCTCGTGGTAGGCCGTCACCTTGCCGGGCGTGGGCAAAAAGCCAGTTTCGGGGTTCTCGGCGTAGATGCGCAACTCCACGGCATGGCCTTGCGGCTGGATTGCCTCTTGCGTCCAGCCCATTTCCTTGCCGCGCGCGATGCGGATTTGCTCCTCCACGATGTCGATACCCGTGCGCAGCTCCGTGACGGGATGCTCCACCTGAATGCGCGTGTTCATCTCCAAGAAGTAGAAATTCAGGTCCTTATCGACCAAAAACTCCACTGTGCCCGCGTTCTCGTAATGAATCGCCTTGCACAATTTGACCGCCGTTTCGCACAGTTGTTGGCGTTTTTCGTCCGTCAAAGTCGGGGAGGGCGACTCCTCGATGATTTTCTGGTAGCGGCGTTGTATGGTGCACTCGCGCTCGTGCAGGTGAATCACGTTGCCGAAGTGGTCGGCGAGGATCTGCACCTCAATATGTCGCGGATTTTCAATATATTGCTCAACGAAAACAGTGCCGTCGCCGAAGTATTTCATCGCTTCGCGGGAGGCGCGTTCCATCTCGTCTTTCAGGTCGCTTTTTTCCCAAACGATGTGCATTCCCTTGCCGCCGCCGCCTGCCGCCGCCTTTATTAATATAGGATAAGGCAGGCTGTCGCCTTGGTCGAGGATTTCGTCTTGGTCGCCCATCATGCCGAAAGTGACGGGGATGCCATGCTTGACGGCCACTTTTCGCGCCGCCACCTTGTTGCCCATCAGCTGCATGATTTCAGCGTTTGGGCCGATGAAAATCAGGTTGTTGGCTTCGCAGGCCTCAGCTAAATCGGGGCTTTCGGACAGGAAGCCGTAGCCCGGATGAATGGCATCTGCGCCGGCATCCAAGGCCGCATCGATGATTTTCTGCACGTTGAGGTAGGTGTCTTTCAAGGCGCCGCTGCCCAAGGGACAAGCCTCATCGGCCATGCGGCGATGTAAGGCGTTGGCGTCGTTGTCGGCAAAGACCGCCACCGAGGCGATGTGCAGCTTGCGCAAGGTCTTGATGATGCGCACGGCAATCTCTCCGCGGTTGGCAATCAGCACTTTATGTATTTTTTTGCTGTTCATGGGGCAATATGTCATGGGGCAAAAGTAGGGATTTTTTGGAAGCAATTCCAATTATTCCCTACTTTTGTGCTTCACAACCGAAGGAAAACATGGGAAAGAACCTCATCGACAGAAAAGTCATCCTGCTCACGGGTGCCAGCAGCGGCATTGGCTTTGATGCTGCCTTGATGCTGGCTGGGCAAGGCCACAAGGTCTATGCCGCCGCGCGAAGGGTGGAGAAAATGGAACCTTTGCGCGACAAAGGCATAGCCATCCTCCGCATGGACGTGACCGACGAAACCTCGATGCAAGAAGGCCTGAAAACCATCTTTGAGGCGGAAGGTCGCATCGACGTACTCATCAACAATGCGGGTTACGGCTATTTTGGTGCCATTGAGAACGTTGCGATGGAAGAGGCGCGCAAGCAATTGGAAGTCAATGTGTTTGGTTTGGCGCGACTATGTCAGTTGGTCCTGCCCATCATGCGCAATCAAGGCTCGGGGCGCATTATTAATACGTCTTCGGTGGCGGGCAAGGCCGTGTTGTATTATGGCGGCTGGTACCATGTCAGCAAGTTTTCCGTCGAGGCCTTCAGCGACGCGCTTCGCATGGAGATGCAGCCTTTCGGCATCGATGTGGTGATGATTGAGCCGGGCGGCATCCGGACGGACTGGGGCCACATCGCCGCTGACCACTTGGCCGATTCGTCGAAGGGAACGCCTTACGAAACCACGGCCTTGCGCGAAGCCGAAAACCTCCACAAAGGTTATGATTCCCGCTTCCTTTCCGACTCGTCGGTGGTCGCCAAGGCCATCAGCAAGGCCGTCAATAGCCGTCGTCCGCGAGCGCGCTATCGCGTCGGAGCCTTCGCCCACACGATTGTTTTTTTCCATTGGCTACTGCCCGCCCGTTGGTGGGATGCCTTGATACGGAAAATGGGGAAGATAAAGATCTGAATCACACCCAATTTGGTTTCCGCTTCTCAAAAAACGCAGTCAAGCCCTCTTGTCCAGCTTTCGAGACGCGCTGGTTGGCGATGGCCACTGAGGTTTGCATGAAAATGGGATTGAAACGGTCGTCGGTGCCGCTTACCATGCGGAGTAGGTTCTTGCACTCGGCGATGGCATCGGGCGAGGCGTGCAGGAAATGGTCGATGTATTGCCGCTCGGTGTCAATCATTTCGGCTTCGTTGACGACCACATTCACCAAGCGGAAATCCTTGGCTTCCTCAGCGGTGAAGCGACGACCTGTCAGCATGAGTTCTTTGGCAGCGGTATTCCCGATTTTGGCCACCACAAATGGCGAAATCGTGGCCGGCGTGAGGCCCAAACGCACCTCGGTGAAGGCAAATTTCGTCTCGCGCTCGGCAATCACGATGTCAGCAGCGGCAATAATGCCATTGGCTCCGCCGATGCAGGCGCCGTGCACACAAACGATGACCGCTTTGTTACAGAAATGAATGGTTTGGAACAGTTTGGAGAGCTTTTCGGCATCGGCGATGTTCTCGTTGTAGCTGAAGCCCGCCATGTCCTTCATGTAGGCCAAGTCGGCACCAGCACAGAAGGCCAACCCGTTGCCTTTCAGGATGATGACGCGGATGTCGTCGCGGCTGTTGAGCCAGTCGAAGGCCTCGGTCAGTTCGCCAATCAGCTCGGCATTCAAGGCATTGCGCACCTCGGGGCGGTCGAGGCTGATCCATGCCATGCTTTCGCCCAATTGCACCTTTATCGTTTTGAAATCCATAGTCCTATCGTATTTGAAACTGCAATTATCGGGAAAATTTGCCATATTGTCACAATCAATCCGCAAAAAATTCGTTTCTTTGCAGTCGGAATGGTTTTTGTGACCCTTCCCGCCCGCCCTGAAAGGGCGACACTTTCGTAACCGTAAGTCACGACCTACGGCAGCACCCCGACAGGCATCGGCTGCCACGGTGTGACAATCGCAATGCGGCTGCCACAATGTGACAGCCCTACAACCAATAAAATGAACAACTGGTAACTGAATATAATGGACGAAAACAACCTCAATAACGGCCTCGACGACCTCTTGAACATGTTCAAGAAAATGATGGAAAGCCAAGACCTCGACGCCATCCCGGGCATCAACGAGGAGCAGAAGGAGCAACTGAAGATGTTCCTCGACGACTTCGACGAGCTGAAAAACGACATGAAAGTCGAAATCTACAAGCTCGATCCGTTCACAAAGCAAATGGTGGGCATGGTGATGGGACAATTAAAGAATTTCCCAAGCGATATGCAACCCTTTGGAAACCAAAATACTGCGCCTGCCCCCAACAAGGAAAAACAACTCACTGACATACCGGGCACCACCGAGAACCTTGAAGCCCAGCTTGCGGCCATCGACAAGCAACTGCGCAACCCCGACCTCAGCGACGACGACCTCAACCGCCTGCTCGACGAACGTAGTTCCATTGTGGAAGAGTTAGGAGGTAGGAAGTAGGGACGCAACGCTTGCGTCCGAAATCTGAAATTTGAAATCCTGAAATTTAAAATCTGAAATCCCAACACAAATAACCAAGCAAAATGAAGAAAACACTTTTCACCCTGATTGCCCTTTTGGTATCGGCGACCTCGTTTGCCCAACTCATTGCCAACAAGACCGACAAGAAAGTAACCCTCGGCTTCGACCTGTTCCACGACTTCCAGCTCAAAACCAGCGACAATTGGGACGCACGCGGCTTCAACCAAGGCGCGAGTTGGTACCTCACCTACAACTTCCCCTTGGGCGAAAGCACCAAGCACACCGTCAGCATCGGAGCGGGCATGAGCCACCACAACTACTTCTCCTACAGCCACATCCTCAATCCCTACGCCACCACGTTTGAGTATGCCGACTGCCGCGACCTCGAAAAATTCAAACGGTTCAAGGTAAACGCCAACTACGCCGACATTCCGTTGGAACTGCGCTTCCGCCTCAAGGACCAAGTGACGATAGGCGTGGGCTTCAAGCTGGGCATCCTCGTGATGGGCAAGACAAAATACGTTGGCCCAGACTACACCGACGACGACAACCTTTCTGGCGGCACAGACAACCTCGCCCACGAGAAACACACCTACATGAAGAACTTGGAACGCTACACCTATTCGGCCACGTTGCGCGTGGGCTGGAAGTGGGTGAGTGCATACGCAGCCTACCAACTCAACCCCGTGTTTGAAGTGGGCCACGACGCAGCCAAAGACCTCGGCTTTGATGCCTGCGGCGTTTCGAGCGCGACACTGTTGGAGGAAGCGTCGGCGCATGTCGAGCAATGGCTTGAAAACCAGCACGAAGGCGAGATGAGCTATCTCAGCCGCAACAAGGAAAAACGCTACGACCCGCGTCTTTTGGTGGAAGGCACAAAGAGCATCGTCACGGTGCTCTACAACTATTTCCCGAAACAAGAACTGAGCGAGGACGACAACTTCAAAATCGCAAAATACGCCTACGGCGCCGATTACCACGATGTGTTGAAACGCAAGATGCGCCAACTGCTTGAACGCATTGAAAACCAAACGGGTAAGTTGGATGGTTGCCGCATTTTCGTCGATTCGGCACCTGTTTTGGATCGTGCTTGGGCCGTGCGATGCGGTTTGGGCTTCATCGGCAAGAACACCCTGCTGATTCGTCCTAAAAAAGGCTCGTTTTTCTTCATCGGACACCTTTTTCTGCCTTTGGAACTGACCGAAACCGGTCATGAGTTGACCAACCGTTGCGGACGCTGCACAAAGTGCATAGATGCTTGTCCCACAGGGGCTTTGGAGGCTCCGTTCCGCATTGATGCGCGCAAGTGCATCTCTTACTTGACCATAGAATACCGAGGCAAACTCGAAGGACTTGACCAAAGAACATTCCACAACTGGATATACGGCTGCGACATCTGCCAAGATGTTTGTCCTTACAACCGTTTCTCGCTGCCCAGCATAGAACCGGAGTTTCAGCCTTCCGAAAAACTGCTCTCGATGAGAAAGGAGGACTGGAAAAACCTGAATCAGGCTGATTTTGAGGCACTTTTCAAGCACTCTGCCGTAAAACGCGCCGGATTCGATAGCTTGAAGCGCAATATCGACTTTATCTTAGCGGAGAGAAAAGGTTGTAAGTAATCGTGGCCAAAATCACCTTGTTGTAAGAATGGTCGAACCACCATCGTGGCGACGGATTGGTTTGCACCGGAAGGATGGAATACATCCAGCGCACGCCGATTCCGAAATGGTCGGTGATGCTGAAATGCGCGCCAAGGTTGCCCGTAACGGAAAAGAAGTTGAATCTCCATTCGGCATTGCCATAATCTACTTCACCATGGTGTTTCAGCAAAAAATCGAGGCTAAGGCCTGCCTCTAAATTTAAGAAATTGAGCGAATTGCCATAGACGGTGAAATGACCGAAATCGTAGCGCAACATCAGCGGAATTTCTGCGTAATGCAGCTGAAGGTTGTATGGCGGATAACCATACTCCACCACTTCCACCGACGACGAATGAGCGCCCATTTGCGTGTATTTCAGCTCCATTTGCACGGCGAAATGCTCCGCGACGGGCAGGCTGACGTAGGCTCCCGCCGTCAAGCCGGGCTTGTGGTAGCCATAATATCTGTCGCCGTCCACTTGCGACATCGTGGCACCGGCCATCAGGCCTGCGTTGAAGGATTGGGCTTGCAGTCGCAACAAACCAACAAGAGAAAGGATGAGAATCAAAAACGGTCTTAATTTATTCATTTTAAATTAGTTATAAGTTGCTTGATATTGATAGAAACGGTCGAGCACCTCTTCGACGAATCGGAAGGTTTCGGTGCCTCGGAGGTAGCCTGCTTTACAGCAGGTGTCATTGTAGTATTGCGGTTTCGACTTGTTAAGGATGAAGAAATCGACATTGTCGTCCCAAATGTCGGGTTCTTTGCCGTATTTTTCCGCAAGACGCTGTGCATCAAACACATGTCCAAGGCCGGCATTGTAGGCGGCAAGGACGAATTTCACCCTTTCGGTGCTGTCGGCCACTCGTTTCTCGAGGCAGTTGTCGAGATATTGGATTAGTTTTCCGCCCGCTTCCACTTGTTCTTCCGGTGTCGATTCGTAGTCGATTCCGTAGCGTTCCATCACCATGGGCATGAGTTGCATCAGTCCGAAAGCGCCTTTGTCGCTCTCCAAGTCGAGCCTGAAGTGCGACTCCTGATAGATGACGGAGGCCAGCAGCCGCCAGTCCCAGCCTATGTTTTTGGCCGTTTTCTTGATGATGCCGTCGTATTCGGAGAGCTTGCCGCTTGGCGTTTTCTTGCAGGTGAAGGCGTTGCTGCGGTTGACGTATTTGGCCAGCAGCTTGCCGAGGTGGCGTTGCTCGAAGTCGTCGATCCAACCGTTGAGTGCCACGAGCAGCGACGAGTCGGCATCGCGTTTCCTGACAGCCCAGCCCAAGGGCTGCTCCACGCTGATGTCGAGCTTTGTGTCGAGGCCGCCCAAGCTGCGCGAGGCCATGCGGGCCACATATTCCTCGACGATGGTGTAGTCGATGTCGCCGCGATGCACGGCGTTGATGAGGTCAATGCTGTTGAGCGTGTTGCATGCCACAACTGCGATGCTGTCGCCAATCTGGTCGGAAAGTTGCCTCGTCAGCCTGATGGAATGGCTTCCGGCGGGCAGGTGGATGGTTTTTCCAGCCAAGTCGATGGGCGAGCGCAGCAGTTGGTTCTCCACTTCGCTGACGGTCGACATCTTGCTCCAGCCTTTGGGCAGTCGCTGCACGAGTACGCTTTTCTGCATCAAGATGGGGTCGGTGATCAGGAAACGCCGCTTCATCTCGATGTTGGTCCCGATGCCGACGGCCACCACATCAACCAAGCTCGAGTCGAGCATGGCGAAGCACGAGTCAAGGTTCTCGTTGACAAGCAGCTCAAGGTCGAGGTCGTAGGTGCGGCAAAAGTCGATGAGCAACTCGTAGCCAAAGCCCATGGGTTTCGATTCGCGGGTATCGTAATTAATTGCAGCGCAATTGGTTACAGCAACAAGTTTTCCTCTTTCCAACAAGTGCCCAAAATCCGAAACCGTGTCGGTTTCCGGCTCTGTTCCTATTTCCGGCCTCATTGGGTTTTGGCAAGCCGAAAACAGCAGCACCACAAGGAGAAAAGCAAGGTTTTTCAAGTGATTTCCTGTCATTTCCATGTTGTTAGAGGCGGTAAAAATAGTAAAAATTGCGGTTTTAAAAGAAAAAAAGATGCCGATTGGTGGAATTTCGTATCTTCGCACCCTTATTCCATCACACAATGGGAAAGAAGATACAAGACTCTAACATATTATATTCCATAGGTTTAGCCTATATCAACCTGCTTCACACGAGGCGGGCCTACCGTCGTTTTGAGGTGCATGGGCGCGAAAACCTCCCGACAGACGGCGCGTTGGTTTTCGGTGTCAACCATAGCAATACGCTGATGGATGCCATGGTGCTGTTGGCCTCGAGCCAAATCAAGAAGGTGTTCATTGCGCGTGGCGACATCTTCAAAAATCCCGTGGTGGCCAAGATATTGACTTTCCTCCGCATCTTGCCCATCTTCCGCATCCGCAATGGCGTGGCCGCCGTGCGCCACAACGACGAAACGCTCCAAAAAGCCGTCGATGTGGTTCGCGACCATGTCGATCTCTACCTTTTCCCCGAGGGAATGCACCGCACCAAGCACTCGCTGCTGCGCATGGGCAAAGGCTTGTTCCACATCGCCGTCGATGCCAACAAGCAGTTCGGCTACCAAAGCCCGGTTTACATCATCCCGACCGCCATCGAATATGGCGACTACTTCCGTTTCCGCTCCACGGCGATGATTAACTTCGGGCAACCCATCAACGTGACCGATTATTTCAGAAACACCAGCGAGGAGAACGAGGCTGTAAACATCAACATACTGAAAGACAGGTTTTTCGACGAGATTTCGAGGCTCTTCACCTACATTCCGGACAACGAGGATTACGATGCCGTTTGGGAAATCGTGAAGATGAAGAACGGGAAACGTGCCGGCGGGCTTTACCAGAAGATGCTCCGCAATCGCGACACGGTGGACAAGGTATTGAAATTCAAGGAAGCGCAACCCGAAGAGGCCAAAAGCCTGTTTGGGCGTGTAGGAAGTTTCGCCCGCGAGCGCGTCCGCCAGAAGATTTCGGTCACCTCGACGGCGAAGAAGCATCCGCTGCTTAACTCGCTGTGGAAGTCTGTCCTGCTGCTCGTCGGGCTGCCTTACTTCGCGGCCTCGGCCATCGCCAACCTGCCTGTTTGGCTCGTCACCTTGATCATCAGAGGCAAACTGAAAGACCCGGCCTTCGGCAATACCGTGAGCTTTGCGGTTGAATTGGTGCTGTTTCCCATCGTCTTCATCGCCGGAACAGTACTGTTTTTCTGCAAGCTGCCATGGCTTTGGGCCGCCGCTGCCACCGTTTTGCTTTATTTCTCCTACGTCTTTTTTGTGGACTACATCGAATTGCTCCGCCGCTGTGTTTCCGACCTGCGCTGGACTTTCAAGAAAAAGCTGAGAGAACAATACAACCAACTGAATCTCAACAAGCTATTCTAACATCAAAATCCCAATACCATGACACAACGCTGGATCATCCCCGACATTCATGGCTGCCCACGAACCCTGAAAGCCTTGATGGAAAGCCAACTCAAAGTCACCAAGCACGACAAAGTCTATTTCTTAGGCGACTACATCGACCGCGGTCCCGACGGGAAAGGCGTTGTCGACTACCTGATGCGACTGCAAAACGAGGAATACGAGGTGCAGTTCATCAAAGGCAACCACGAGGACATGTGTGTGAAGGCCTACCAAGCCGACCAGAAGAAGAAATTCCTCGGCGGCAAACACCAAGAGCAGAAGGACTGGGAGGCCGTGGGAGCCGAAACCACGCTGAAGAGTTTCGGGGTGAAACGCCCGCGCGAAATCCCCAAGCCCTACATCGACTGGATGAACGCCTGCGTGCCTTACATCGAGCTGGAGGAATACATTCTCGTGCATGCCGGAATGAACTTCAAGGCCGACAAACCGTTCGACGACACGCGGAGCATGATGTGGACGCGCAACTTCAAGGTGGACTACCGCAAGTCGGGCGGCAGGAAAATCATCCACGGCCACATTCCCGTCGACTTCAGCTTCTTGAATCTGGTGATAGAGAAAAACGAGGACTACGACTTCATCGTCTTGGACAACGGCGTGTATGTGACCGACAAGCCCGGCTTGGGCAACCTGACGGCCTTCAATCCCGACACGAAGCGACTCGTGGTGCAGTCCAACCTGGATATGTAATGCGCTCAGCGCGTGGCCACCACCACAGCATTCCTGAATTGTTTCACCGTGCCGTTGAAACCGAACACTTCGGTCATCACGACATAGACACCCACCGGAACACGGTTGCCGTTGTCGTCCATGCCGTTCCAAACCACACTTCCTTCCTGCCCCACCAGTTCGCCTTTGGCCAAGCGCCTGACCAATTGACCGGCCACGTTGAAGATGTAGGTGTTCATCGTATAGCCTGCCTCGTCGAAGCGGTAGTTGACGAAGCATGCATCGTCGTAGCCGTCGCCGTCGGGCGAGAAAATGTCAGGACTGATAGCGATTTCGTCTTGCGATGGCTCGGCGCTTTGCATCATCGAATTGGGTTGCCCAGGAGTGCCGAACCCAACGCGCTCGGCGGCTGAGTGCCAATTGTCGACAGCCATTGAAGGCTGGTCGAAACTGACGCGCTCGAGCGAAACGCCTTTCGTCACCTTGAGTAGCGGATAGTGCATCTTTTCGGAGAATCTCATAGCGTCAACCACGGTGCCGGCCTTGTTTTTCAGGATGGCCGTTCCGCCCGCGTTGGCATAGCTCGGAAACGAGGCCATCTGCACATAGTTGTCGGTCGGGCATCCGTATTGCTGTCCCACAATCTCGCTGTTGGCCGAAAGCAAGACATAGGTGTTGGGCAGGAAGAGGCGGCTTTCGGTGCAGATTTCCTTCAGGGTTGTGTCGGCTGGATTGGGGAAGCTTTCTTTGGTTACGCCGAGCAGCAGGGTGCTGAGGTCGAAGGTCTTGTCGGTGTTGTTATAGAGTTCCACATAGTCGACACCAGGCGCGATGGGGTCGAACAAGATTTCGTTGATGATGATTTCGCCTTCGCCGATGTCTTTGGGCAAGCCGAACTGCACTTGGGTGTTCGCCTCGATGGGCAAGCCCGTGCAATTGGTCAAATCATTGACTATAAGAGTATAGACTAAACCGTCCTCAAAACCTTGTTCGAAATGCAGAGCCACAAAACGACTGTCGAAGGCGTTGGTTTCCACCTGTTGCGGACGCTCGCCCGTTTCTTCGACGAGGTAGTTTTGCGCGTTGGCAAGGCTTTCGGTGTCCATCAGTTGGTCGAACCGAAGTTGGATGACAAAGTTCGACTCCATGCTGATGCGCTCCACGCGAGGCGCAGTGTTGTTTTCGCCGTCCACCGAATTGACACGCCCCGGCGTGCCTCCCGAGGGGTCGATAGAGGCGGCCCAGTTGCTGGCACCGGCGCAGGGTGCCTGCGGGTCGATTTGCTCCAATGTCCAGCCGCCGTCGGTTTTAGATGCGTCGTGATACCAGCTGGCATCGAAGGCGACCTCAGAAATCACGTTGCCTTGCGGATTGCAAAGCCTGATGGTGGTGCCTCCATTGGTGATTGCCGTCGATGAGGTGAACAGGCCGCACACAGCACCAAAGGCCGAAAACTCGTCCACCGCATTGTTGTGGCAAACAATGAGATAGTCATGCGGAGCGATGGTGCATGCACCGAAGGTCTTGGTGGTGCTGCCCACGACCATGGTCCAGTCCTTCAGGTCGAGGCTCAGGCCAGTGGCGTTGTATAGCTCCACAAACTCCCATTCGGGCAGGCCCACAGCAGGCGTTGGGTCGGCCATGATTTCGTTGATGACCACATCGTTGAGCGCGGCCTCGAAAACCGAGAAAGCTGCGCTTGTCGGCTCCATGACATTGCCCGACAAGTCGCTCAAATTGCTGATGGTCAGCGTATAGTTGATGCCGTTTCCAAAAGCGTTGGCGAAGCTCAACACGACTTTCGAGCTTGTTTCGCCAAAGGCGGCACTTTCGGGGTTGCCAATGCCATTGTCGACGGTGTAGTTGCCCGTATTGAGTGCCGTTTCGCTCAAGGCTTCGTTGAATGAAACAACAAGGCTTTGATTGTCAATTATTTCTGTTGTCAACAATACGGGAGGCTCGTTATCGTAGATGGTCGGCCCGACATACACGTTGTCGAAATAGACGTTTTTTGCGTTGGTTTTCGTGAATGTGGAATGTATGCCGAAGAATCCGTTTTTGGCCAGGGTTCCGTCGGTGCCGCTGGCCTCGGAGGAATAGATGCCCGTGTTGTCGTGGCAGGTTTGCAGCGTCCAGTGTCCTTCGCGGTCGCAGTTCACCTTGACGCTCACCGCAAACGAGTTGGCGATGGTGCCCTCTTGGCCACGGCAGATGCTTTGTTGTCCGCTGCCGTCTTTGTGGAACAGCTCGATAGCGTCGTTGCTGCCAGCCTCGCCGAAACGCACGAAATAGCCTTGCGTGGCTTGCGAGAGGTCGGCGGCGTTGGCCACGAGCCAAACGTCGGTGAAGTTGTTGCCCGATGGGCTGAAAGCCTCGCGAATCCAAAACTGCCATTCCATCGACTCGCTTTCGGTGATGGGCAGGGAGAGCCATGCCGCGCCGGCTTCGGCGGCGTTGAGTTGCAGCTGGCCGTTGGCATTGACGACAAACTGGTCGGCGGTTCCCGTCCATGCGGGATTTTGGGTGAAGTCGCCGTCAGAAAAGTCGTCGGACACTTGGCTGAAGGCCAAAACAGGCAATAAAAGCAGGAAAAGGAGCAAAATATTCTTCATGTTCGTCCGGTTTTGATGAAAACGATTCGGCAAACCTTAGATTTGCAGCGTGATTGTCTGCAAACGGGTTTTTCAAGTGCAAAAATAGTAAATTTGCGACAACCAATAGTAAGTTATGATTAAAAACAAGGACAACAAACCGAATGTTTAACCAAGGACGATGGTTCCGGGCGGTAAACAACACTGGCAATAAGTAAGGATGATTTTGTAAGTCGTTCATTATCAGTTAAAATGTGTTGGGCGATATTATACCGATTGGTTGTCAGGAAAAGGAAAATGTTTCTTTCGCTGAATTAGCGAAATTCGCCATTTATTTCGTTTTTATCTGAAAACCAATAATCTACCCGACAGCAAACGACAACAAACGTTTACATTCGACTACAAACGTTTAATCAACGGGTAGGTTTTGTCGGATGGTGTTTCTTTGCAGAGGAATCAAACACAATATTATTATGAACACACAAAACAATAAGACTATTGAAGTCCCGACGGGGAACACCAAAGAAGACATCAAGTCAAGAGAAGCCATTATTTCAGACGTGTATAGAAGCTGGTATGAGGCGAACCCTTCGAAAGCGGTATATAACACGCATCTGAAAGATTTTATTAATGTACGATTCCTATCAATCAATGAAACAGTTCACCATGCTTCCATTTCTTATTTATCGACTTTGGCAGTTCTGCAATTAGACACCATACTTCGGTGTTCTGTGGTTTATGGCAAGCCCAAGCCTCCGAAGAAAGGAGTCGCCAATCAAAAAGTATTTGCCTATATGCTGGAGATGCACCACGAGTTGATAGGCATTGGTCTTGTGAAAATGATGGTAGGCGTAAAGCGGACAGGCGAGAAGGTGCAGTATTGCATAACAGCGATAGAGGTATAAAAAAAAGAAATCGACAGGCTGGCTCGCTCGAAAGGTCATCACCAAATTTTGGACGTCAACGGACTGTTCCCCTATTGATTTCTGCCTGCAAAATTACAACTTTTTCGTTTACAACCCCATGAAAAACAAAAAATTCACTCTTTTTCCTTGTTGTTCCACCATTCCGAATAGCATTTGAAGAAATCATAATCCAGCAGGTCGCAGATTTTGAGCAGCAGGTCTGTATAGATCCACGGGCGGCTGAAAATTTTGTAGGCGTTTTGGCGCGAGTAGCCAAGCTGCTCGGCCAACCATGTGATGCTGTAGCCCTTGCGTGCCAATTCTGCCTTGATAAGCCTTCCTATGTGCGGTTCTTCGTTCATGTCGTTTGCCTTTCGTGGAGCCTTGCTCGGTGGTAAGCAAACGAAAAGGCGGAACTGTCTTTCGATGCTTATACCGTAATCGAGGCTCGGCAAAGCCATTGTAGCATATAAGCACGAACAATTCACGCCTTATAAGCGTGAACCTTTCGCAACTAATTCTCGCTACTTGAATTTTGCCGATTCCGATTACGGAGAATAAGAGCGTAAAGCTCGGTGTGGTTATGTTGGTATTCTAATTTTTGTCTATGGTTCTTTTGTTTTTAGTTTGGGGACAAAAGTACGGATAATTTGAGTTGATTTGCATATTTGAAGCATAAAATGAGAAAAAAGGACGACCTTCATAGAATAGCCGTCCTTGTTGTGGGGAACATTTTCAGTTTTAGTTCTTTGGTGTGACGCGGTAATTATTAGCATCCAAGCATTGCTTGTTATCCTTTTCCCATGTCGGTTGAAGCTGTTTGCTCGTTTCCCGGTCTTTTTGAGCCTCTTGGTATGATTTATTGCTTGTCTCTTTAGAGGCTTTTACAGCCGTTCCCATTATGGGTGAACGTCTTTGAAAATCATTATCGGCTTTTGCTTTGTTCACACCGTTGTAATAATCTTTGTCGTGTTGGTCACAACTTTCTTTTTGAGATTTGTAGGTTGTATTAGAACCTCCTGTAAGTGTGTTTATTCTTGCATCTTTTACCATTCCAACAGGTGATAAGATTTGAGAAGCTTTACTGCTTTCACTTCCGCTTCCGCAACCATTTGAAATTGGAACTGCTTTTGTGGTTCCAACTTGTGCGTTTGCTGCAAAAGCAAATCCAATTACAGTTAAACAAGTTAATAACATTTTCTTCATTTTCATTGTTGCCCTGTTATATCCCATCAGGCTCATCGGTTTTTAATCCTAAATTCCGTAAATTATTGGATACTAGTTTTGAACAGTCACTTTAGTTATTTTTATTCCTTTTGTCTCACAGCCAGATGTATAGGAACTACACACCGATTTTTTGTAGAGTGTTGCTGTGGATTCAGAATGCTTACCTTGTTCAGCAGCACCTGAAACATCAAAGCAATCCTCTCCAACCTTACTGCCTTGGTCATTGTAAACACAGACGCAGACTCGTAGTGATTTTGTGGAATTGTTGTAGAATTTGAGAGATGAAGAGGTTTGACTGTCATCTGAAACAGAGACGAGAACCGTGTTACCATAATCACCCGGAACACTTGCTCTATCTTGTTGTGCATTTGCTGCAAATGCAAATCCGATTACAACTAATCCTACTAAGAGTATTTTCTTCATTTTCTTTTTTACCTAGTTATATCCCATTAGGCTCGTCGGGGTTAGTTAGTTGTATTTAGAGTTTGTTTAAATTTCAATTCGATAATTTGTTAAGCATGATTTTTGAGAAGGCAATTTGAATCATGGCCTCGGAGGATTCGGAGTAGAACTCGTAGT
>ONVP01000367.1 GCA_900321315.1 uncultured Bacteroidales bacterium | reverse complement strand
GCCGCTTTGCGCAAGGTTGTCGATGGCCTCGAAAAGGTCGTCCCCGACGAAATGTGGCCCCTGCCGAAGTATCGTGAGATGTTGTTTATTTACTAAACAACATCGGCCATGCGCCAAAAATTTTCCCTGCCTTCGGGCGGGGATTTTTTGTTGCTCCTTTTAGAAAAATTGGTTATATTACAGATAGGCCATTTTGTCAAGAAAGAAGGAGATGAATATGGTGTATCGCGAAGATGGTGATCTTGAATTTTTGGGGCAGATGGAATCGTCGGATTTAAATGATCTCGTTTTGAGCTTGACTCGTGATAGAGACGGTGCGGAGCGCATGACTGGAGAATTGCTCAAAAGCGAGCTCTATAAAAAGTATCAACCAGATCATCATCAGTATTGGCAAGAAATCGCTGCTGAAATTCAGTGCTTTGGTGCAAACACTTTCGCAACCATGTTCCGTAGTGGCAAGGGTGTTTTGTATAGAGAAGTCCTGACGGATGTTTGTAGCAGGGTCAAGGTCAAATTCGACAAAAACGCTAGTGTCAATGATATCGAAAATGCACTCTTGATGAAGATTTTGTCTGACTCGCTTAAGAAAATGAGTGAAGAAGAGCTGAGGCAACTCGCCGGTACGATGGGGCTTGCAAACTCGGAAACAATGACACCGGAAATTATGTTGGGAACATTCCAGCTTGCTTTTGTTGCAGGTGGATTTATGTCATATCAGTTGGCTCTCACGGTGGCAAACGCTGTCGCAAATTTCCTCTTTGGTCGAGGCCTCGCTTTAGCCGGAAACATCACGCTGTCAAGAGGCCTTGCTGTGCTTGCGGGGCCCATTGGACTCATCCTGACCGGAATCTGGACCGCTGTCGATATTGCGGGCCCCGCTTATCGCGTGACAATCCCCGCTGTTGTTCTCGTTGCTACTCTTCGCAGAAAATGGCAAAGCCAGCAGGAAAAAAAGACGGAAACGGCTAACTAAAGTTAATTGTGCGAAAGTAGTTCGTCTGCCGAAGCATGAAGGCTGTTTGGTTCCTGCCAAGGAATCAGAAAAATTCTAAATTTGACCCTGTCATGTTTTTTAGGAAACATTTGGGGTTTATTTTTGGATTTGGAGTGGCGTCTGTTGCGCTTGCCGTTGTTTACCTTTCTACCCGTCCGCTTATCCCGTTGGACGTTCAGGAACAGATTGAAGCCGATATTGAAAAATGCGGTGGGCACCTGAAAGAGGCTCGCTGTGCGGTAAGTGGCGTAGATGACTGGATTTTCTTGCAAGAAAGTCTTGTCAACTTGGTGGTGGACTGGAAAGAAAACTTGAATTCATTTGTCGCTTTCAACGATTCGCTGGAAGCGCGCGGTATCAAGTTGGTGGTGGTGCCTGTTCCTGACAAATTACAAATCGAGGCGGAACATTATTCGGAAGAATTGTCGGGTGGTATCGTTGCCCCGCAATATGAAGAATGGGTAGATGCGTTGCAAGACGAAGGCGTTGTCGTTGTCGATGCGGTAGAGGAGTTTCTCGAAAAGAACGAAGAAACGCCCATGTTCGAGGCGTACGAAAGCCATTATACAAGTGCCGGCCGGCAGTTGCTTGCCCAGATGATAGCCGATTCCATCAACGAAATGGACTTGGATGTTCCGAGGGAAGAATGGTTCCTGCGCGATACGGTTGTTCCCGGTACCGGGAATCTTTATCACTTGAAGTACAATTCTTATCCTGATTATGATGTGCGTGTACAAAAAACTGTGGATGCGGAAGGAAAACGTTACCGTGGATCCAAGGATGCTCCCATTGTGGTAATTGGCGACAGCAATGCCGATTTTGGCTGGAATAGTTCTTCCAATATTGGCGCGTACATTGCGCAGGCGACGGGAATCAAGACGTTTACCCGCAGTCGTATCGGCGGGGGAAACCTGGGACCTACCTTGTTCAAGGATCGTTCGGATTTCTTGGAAGGCAAAAAGATGGTGGTATGGGTGTTCGATGGCCGTGAACTTTACGGCGATTTCAGCATGCCGGAATTCTAGTTTCTTATTCGGCGCTTGCTAAGGCTTTCTTGTAAATGTCCTGCATCACGAGGCCCGCAATCATGAATCCAAAAATAGCGGTGGAGTGTGCCATGGTGCCGTTGATTTGCGCCTTACTGCTGCACCATTCGTGA
>ONVP01000100.1 GCA_900321315.1 uncultured Bacteroidales bacterium | reverse complement strand
CAGGAAATACCCCGTCAAGGTCGATGAGGAAGTGCTCGCCAAAGTCAGGAAACTCTATAAATGAAGAACACAGGCATCCTCATAGTCGTTTTGGCGGCTTTCATGCTGCATGGCTGCGACTTCCTGCGGAAACATCCCAGGGAAGACGTCGTGGCGGAATGCTACGGGAAGTATCTGTTCGTGTCGGACCTTGAAGGCATAGTGCCTGAAAACACCGACGTGATGGACAGCATCATCCGCGTGAACGCTTTCATCGACTCGTGGATCCAACGCCAAGTGCTGCTCCACCATGCCGAAAGCAACCTCGCCGCCAGCGGCCTCGACTTCGGCAAGCAACTCGACGACTACCGCAACTCGCTCGTTATCTATTCCTACGAAACCCAACTCATCAACCAGCGGCTCGACACAGTGGTGACCGAAGAGGAGATGGAACGCTACTACGAGGAGCGCAAGGACGACTTCCAAGTGCGCAACACGATGGTGAAAGTGGCCTATGTCATCGTTGACGACAACTGCAAGCAGAAGGACATGTTCGCCAAGCTGCTCCGCAACAAGGACACGCTGATGCTCCAAAACATTGGCGCGCTGGCCGACGACTACGCCTTCAAGAGCCACCTGGACATCGACCACTGGATGAGCCTCGACGACCTGACCACGGCAGTGCCCCTCGAAATACGCAACGCCGAGAACTTCCTGAAGAAAAACCAGTTCGTCAGCTTGGGATGGAACGACTACACCTGCATGGTACGCTTCGTCGACTACCTCCTGGAAGAAAGCGTGTCGCCCTACGACCTCGTGAAGCACAGCATCAAGAGCATCATCCTCGAACGACGCAAAAAGGAACTCATCGACCGCATGAAGACAGCACTCTACGAAAAGGCAAGGAAAAACCACGACTTCAAGGTGTATGCCGGACAGCCTTTCATGGAAGAACAAGAAAACAACAACGAAACCAACCCACAATGAAAAGGAATCACATATTGACAATGATGCTCCTGCTGGCCTTGCCCGCATGGGCGCAAAACCGACAGCCACAAGTGGTCGACAAGGTGGTGGCCGTGGTCGGGAAAAACATCATCCTCCAGTCGGACATAGAGAACCAATACCTGCAATACCGCTTGAACGGCGAAACGGCAGGCACGGCGCAATCCATGCGCTGCGAAATCATGCGCGACATGCTGTTCCAGAAACTCATGCTCAACCAGGCCGAAATGGACAGCATCACCGTCACCGACGAGCAGGTGGATGCCGAGCTTGACAGAAAAATCCAGTATTTCGTCGACCATCTGGGGTCGCAGGAAAAGCTGGAGCAGTACTTCAACAAGACCATCGTCGAAATCAAGGACGAGGTGCGCCGTGCCGCCAAGGACAACCTGCTTCAAGAGCAGGTGCGCGCCAAAATCATGGAACGCGTCATGGTGACCCCCAGCGAGGTGAAGAAGTTCTACCACGACCTGCCACAAGACAGCATCCCGATGGTCGAGGAGCAATACGAAATCGTGCAAATCGTGAAACGCCCGCCCGTCAGCATCGACGAGAAGCTGCAAGTGAAAGACCGCCTCTACCAGATTCGCAAGCGCATCCTCGAAGGCGAGAGCAGCTTCTCCACCATGGCCGTGCTCTATTCCGAAGACCCCGGGTCGGCCAAGAAAGGCGGCGAACTCGGCCTTACAGGAAAGGGCGTTTGGGCCTCCGAGTTTGAGTCCACCGCCTTCAACCTGCGCGACGGCGAAATCTCCGACGTCATCGAAACCGAGTTCGGATTCCACATCATACAACTTATCGAAAGGCGCGAAAACATGGTCAACTGCCGCCACATTTTGCTGACGGCCAAGGTGCCCGTTGAAGCCCTCGAAAAGGCACAAAGCGAACTCGACTCCGTGGCACGGCTCATCCGCGACGGCAAGATGGCCTTTGAGGAAGCCTGCAAGAAATTCAGCGACGACGACGCGAAAAGCAACGGCGGCTTCATCACCAATGCAGCCACAGGCTCCAAGCGACTCGGCGTCAGGGAAATGCAGGAAATGGAAGACTACTTCCCGGAATACAAGAACCTCGCCTTCGTCATCAGCCGCTTGGGCATCGATGAAGTCAGCGACCCCGTGCCTATGACCACCAACGAAAAGAAGGACGCTTTCCGCCTCGTGATGGTCAAAAAGAAAATCGGCGCGCACAAGGCCAACCTGAAAGACGACTACAACCTCATACAAGGCTGGGCCACCAATGCCAAGATGCAGCAAGCCATCATGGGCTGGGTGAAAGAAAAAGCCAAGAAAGCCTATATCCGCATAGACGAAAACTTTGCCGACTGCGACTTTTACTCTGAATGGAAAATGCAATGACAAACTTCTACAACACCGACCTCGACGGCGCAAAGGCTCTCGTCGGGAAATACGAAACGCTACGCCACGAAATCGGGAAGGTCATCGTGGGTCAGCATGACATCATACACCACACCATCCTTTCCATCTTCTGCCAAGGCCATGTGCTCCTCGTGGGCGTGCCAGGATTGGCCAAAACTCTGTTAGTGAATACGATAGGAAAAGCCCTCGGCTTGAGCTTCAGTCGCATACAGTTCACCCCCGACCTGATGCCATCCGACATTGTGGGCACCGAAATCCTCGACGAGGCAAGGCAGTTCAAGTTCATCAAAGGCCCCGTCTTCGCCAACATCGTCCTTGCCGACGAAATCAACCGCACGCCGCCCAAGACCCAGGCCGCACTGCTCGAAGCCATGCAGGAAAAGAGCATCACCGTGTCGGGAAAGTCATACAAACTGCAAGAGCCGTTCTTCGTGCTTGCCACGCAAAACCCCATCGAGCAGGAAGGCACCTATCCGCTCCCCGAGGCGCAATTGGACCGATTCATGTTCAACCTCATGCTCGACTATCCTTCCTACGAGGAGGAAATCGACATCGTGAAGAACACCACGGTAGGGAAGGAGGTGGAGGTGAATGCGGTGCTTTCGCCAGAGGAAATCGTTTATTTCCAGCAACTTGTGCGCCGCGTACCCGTGCCTGATAATGTGTATGAATATGCAGTGAACTTGGTGGCCAAGACACGCCCGCACACGGCGAAGGCACACGATTGGGCCAACCGCTATTTGAGCTGGGGTGCAGGTCCGCGTGCGTCGCAATACCTCATCATCGGAGCCAAGGCCAACGCCCTGCTGACGGGGAAATACTCGCCCGACATCGAGGACGTGCAGCGCGTGGCCGTCCCGATTCTGCGCCACCGCATCATCCGCAACTATACCGCCGAGGCCGAAGGCATCTCCATCGAAGCCATCATTGATGCGCTGAAGTAGGATGGAATCTTGCCTGCCTTAAAAAAAATCCATACAAGGAGATTCTGACAACAGCACTTTTATCTGTCACAACACCACTGGCGAATATGGACGAATAGTGTTATTGGCTTTAACGAACTTTAACCTTAAAGCCATGAAAAGAATATGTTTGATTCTGGTGTTGCTTGCGACATCACTGTTGATGAACGCCCAGCAATGGGAAATCGAGTTCGGTAGTCCCGATACCTACACTTGGTTGAATCAAGGAATCAAGGACAGTAAACAGAATATCATTTTCTACGGCGTGTCAGGACCCGACAGGACCGATCACTATCCCTACTTTATCCGCGTGGATCAGGACGGCAACCATCAGTCCTATGCCTAGGACGACGAGCAGTTCCATAATCTGGGCAAGCTCTCCTTGGTGCAGATGGAGAACGGGAATTTCTTTATGGTAGGCCCAAAAGAGCGAAGTGCCCTCTACGCCGTCGTTCTTGACCCGGACTTCAATGTCCTTTCGTGCAAACGCTATGATAAACCCGAGAATACCCTTTCTATGATTGGTGAACGTCTTGTGCTTCTTAAGTTCAAGATAGAAGTGCGAAGGTTTGTTTGTGTAACCTGTTTGTTGTTGTTTTCGGTTTTGGCTCTCGCCCAAGTTGAAGATTTCACCAAAAGACTTGACGAGCAGATAAAAACAACCATTGTTTCTCAGGCAGAACAACTCCTATGCTCTTTTGATTCTATTTCGAACCATGATAGCGTTCTGTTTTTCCCGTTGTTTTTGTTTCGTCAAGACGTCAGTAATATGGATAAAGAGAAATATTTGGACTATAGTTTTCTGGATGGCTTACAATGGATGGCTTTAGTTCCAGACAAATCAATATACCCTTTAATTGATGGTTAGCGATTTGGATGGCAATATAAAGTTTGTTTTCATGCATGCTAAGAGCCGGAAAGAGCATTCTTGGTACGCCGAATTTTTTGACCCCAATGGAGATGAAGTTTTGAAGAAATGACTTGTAAAATTGTTGCACAACAGAATTTTCGACTACGCATTTGTTACATCAGTTCCTGTAATTGAAGAAAAAACTAAAAGTTTTCACCAACAAGGAAGAGACGGTTTGTGTTTTTGTATAAAAAACGGACAAGTTTATGTCTTGTTCCGAGATTGTCAACTCTTTACGATGGAGGAATTTGTCAAACGTTATTGGGATCTGTTCGATGTGACAATGTCTGACACCTATTCTGGCAAACCAACGGAGCAAGCGCCATGCACTACACCCAGAAAGACCACCAAGGCAGCCTTGCGGCCACCGTCAGCGGCAACGCCGTGGAGCGGCTGAGCTACGACACCTGGGGCTGCCGCCGCAACCCCAACGGCTTCGGGTACAATAATGTAACCACAACCTTCGATCGTGGCTACACCCTGCATGAGCACTACGACGACTTCAACCTCATCAACATGAACGGCAGGCTCTATGACCCTGTTATAGGCCGCATGCTCTCGCCCGACATCGCCATACAAGACGAGTACAACGCGCAGGCTTATAACCGATATTCGTATTGACGCATTGAAACGATCCTCACTCCTGAACCAGAAACACAGCCACTTGCCGTATGCTACAGGCACCCACCACGGGCGTTTGCTCAATGGCCGTGCTGCGGCTCGGGCCGGTGATGATGCTCACTTGCGAAGGCATGAAATCACGATATTTCTTGCGCAGCAAGGCGAAAGCGTCTTTCAGGCCGCCGACGATTTGCTTCGTTGTGGCAAACACCATCAGGATGTCGGGCATGGCGTAGGCTTCCCGCGTTTGCGTCAGCGTGTCGGTAACGACGATGCTGCCGGTTTGTGCCACAAGGCATTCGCAGTCGGTCAGGCTCACCAGTTTTTGTTTCTGGTCGTGCTCCCGCTCGGCGATGAAGGCGATGCCGTTGCGTTTCAGCACGGCTTGCATGGTGGGGCTGGAGCACCATAGCGGCTCCCAGCCGTTTTCGGGCACCAGTTGGCGAAGGCACTCCGCAAACTCAGCCTCGCTCTCCAGATAGATGAAGATGCCGTCTTGCTCCTGAAAGTGTTGCACGAAAGTGATGGCCGTGCCGTCTTCTTCCTTGATGGGTACCCAAGTGTCGCTGCTGCGGTCGATGTCCTTGAAGATAGCCTCTTGCTTCTCAATGACGGCATTCCTGATGCGGGCCAAGATCTGCTCCTTGTAGGTGGCATCCTTGTTGTCGGCTTTGTTGATCCATGCCATGGCGGTCAAGCGTTTGCGTGTTCGATGTCTGGTTGGCTTTCAGCGTTTTTTGATGCAGCGTTTTTCAGCTTCTCGTCTTCCGAGTTGCCCCACGGACGCTTGCCGAAGATATGTTCGAGGTCTTCGCCGAAGATGACTTCCTCCTCGATGAGTTTGTTGGCCAACTGCGTAAGCCCGTCGCGGTGCTCGGTGAGGATGGCGATGGCTTCCTGATAGGCCTTCTCGACGATGACGCTCACGCGCTTGTCGATGGTTTCGGCGGTCTTGTCGCTGTAGGGTTTGGTGAGGCTGTAGTCTTGCTGACCTGTTGAGTCATAGTAACTTAGGTTGCCGATTTCCTCGTCCAAGCCGTAGTAGCTCACCATGGCGAAGGCTTGTTTCGTAACCTTTTCCAAGTCGGAGAGGGCACCTGTGGAGATTTGGCCGAAGACGACCTGTTCGGCGGCGCGGCCTCCGAGGGTGGCAATCATTTCGTGATACATCTGCTCCTTGGTGGTGATTTGGCGTTCCTCGGGCAGATACCATGCCGCGCCAAGTGAGTTGCCGCGTGGCACGATGGTCACCTTCACCAAAGGATGCGCGTATTGCAGCAGCCAGCTCGTGGTGGCGTGGCCGGCCTCGTGGAAGGCGATGACCTTCTTTTCCTCGGCGGTGATGATCTTGTTCTTCTTCTCCAAGCCGCCGATGATGCGATCCACGGCATCGAGGAAATCTTGTTTCTCTATGATTTCCTTGCCTTTGCGGGCGGCCATCAGTGCGGCTTCGTTGCATACGTTGGCGATGTCGGCACCCGAGAATCCGGGGGTTTGCTTGGCCAAGAACTCCAAGTTCACGTCGTTGCCGAGCTTCAGGTTGCGCATGTGCACCTCGAAAATTTCCTTGCGGCCCACAATGTCGGGCAGTTCCACATAGATTTGGCGGTCGAAGCGGCCCGCGCGGAGCAAAGCCTTGTCCAAAATGTCGGCGCGGTTGGTGGCGGCCAACACAATGACACCCGAGTTGGTTCCGAAACCGTCCATTTCTGTAAGCAGCTGGTTCAGTGTGCTTTCGCGCTCATCGTTGCCGCCGGTGATGGCGCCGCGGCCACGGGCGCGCCCGATGGCGTCGATTTCGTCGATGAAGATGATGCAGGGCGACTTCGACTTGGCGTTGCCGAACAAGTCGCGGACGCGCGAGGCACCCACGCCGACGAACATCTCCACGAAGTCGGAACCCGACAGGCTGAAGAACGGCACGTTGGCCTCGCCTGCCACCGACTTGGCCAAGAGCGTCTTGCCCGTTCCGGGAGGGCCTACGAGCAAAACGCCCTTCGGAATTTTGCCGCCGAGTTTGGTGTATTTCTCTGGATTTTTCAGAAAATCAACGACTTCCATGATTTCTACCTTGGCTTCTTCCAATCCGGCCACATCCTTGAAGGTAACGTTCACGTTGGTGTTTTTGTCGTAAAGCATGGCCCTCGACTTGCCGATGTTGAAGATGGAGCCTGCGCCGCCCATGCCGCGTCCCATGCCACGCATGAGGATGATCCAAAACACGATGAGCAGGCCAAACGGAATAATCCATTCCAACAGGCCCGCAGCCCAGTTGTTTCGGCTTACATTGCTGATATACACGGGTTTTTCGAATCCCTGTTGGGCTTCTTCCACCATTTCCTCGAAACGGGCGTGGTCGCCGATTTTGTAGGTATAGCTCGGCGTGGTCGTGGTGCCTTTTTCGGTGGCTTTCACGTCGGGGAAGTGCTTCGAGAGGCCTTTCTGGTTCAAATAGACCTCGGCGTCTTGCTTGTTCACAAGGTCGATGCGTTCCACCTCGCTGTTTTTCAGCAACTCGATGAATTTGCCTTGGTCGATTTTCTCGGTTGGGGTTATGGTGTCGCGGCCATAAAACTGCAATCCAATGAGCACGGCGAACAAAATGGCATAAATCCAGTAGAAACTGAACCGCCGTTTGTCTTTCGGGCGCTTGTTCGGCTGGTTGGGTTGTGAGGGCTGGTCGGATTGGTTTCCAGCTTGTCGGGTTTCTCGGTTGTTCATGTAGATTGTTGGTTTTGATTTTGTTAGT
>ONVP01000324.1 GCA_900321315.1 uncultured Bacteroidales bacterium | reverse complement strand
TACGAAATAATATCCAATTAACCTACTGATTATCAATTATTTATGTAATTATTTTTGCCATCTATACAATTCTTTTTTATCCATTTTTAAACAGCTTCTGAAATTTTCAGTAATTTTGCAGCCGCAAAACAAACGCCGCACCATCGCTGAGATGAAGACAATTGATTGACATCGAGGCCGTTGCGGGAATCATAACAATCTGATCCGGAGGACATTCAAATGGAAAGGAGAATAGGCACAGTCCTTATTTATGTGGAAAATCGCGAAGCCGCGCCGCAAGTGAACGCGGTGCTTTCCCGTCATGCGGGCATCATCATCTGCCGCCAAGGTTTTCCAAGAGAAAGTTACAGCATCATTTCCGTCATTTTTGAAGGCACTACGGACGAAATAGGTTCCCTCACAGGCCAGTTGGGTCGCATCGAAGGCATTGAGGTGAAGTCGGCGTTATTGAAAGGACGCGAGACACGAGACTATTAGACGCGAGACCGTCCCGCGTCTCGAAGTCCCGCGTCCCGAGTCAAAAGAAGTCAGAATTGAACAATAAAACTAAAAAAACAAACAGATATGCAATTCCATCCCGAAAAATGCCGCATCCCCGACGAGCCGAACCGCCCGTTTATCTCCTCGGAAGAGATTTGGGACTACATCAACAACACGAAAAGCACGCCAGAGCGTGTGCGCGAAATCATCCAGAAGTCGCTCGACAAGAACCGCCTGACGATGGAGGAGACCGCCGTCCTCGTCAACACCACCGACCCAGCATTGGTGGAAGAGATCAAGGAAGGCGCGCGCGAACTGAAACGCCGCATCTACGGCAACCGCATCGTGCTATTTGCCCCGCTGTATGTGGGCAACTATTGCGTGAACAACTGCAAATACTGCGGTTTCCGTTCCTCGAACAAGGAACAAATCCGTACCACGCTGACCGACGAGGAACTCATCCGCAACGTGGAGGCATTGGAGGACGATGGCCAGAAGCGCCTCATCCTCGTCTATGGCGAGTCGCCGAAATACTCGCCCGAGTATATCGCTCACACCGTGAAAGTTACCTACGCCACCAAGAAAGGCAAGGGCAGCATCCGCCGTGTGAACATCAACGCTGCGCCGCTCGATGTGGAAGGCTTCCGCATCGTGAAAGAGGCGGGCATCGGCACCTATCAGATTTTCCAAGAGACTTATTGCCCAGAGATTTACAACGAATACCACCCCACTAACACCAAGAAGGGCGACTACAATTACCGCCTCACCTCGATGGACCGCGCCCAGCAGGCTGGCATCGACGACAACGGCTTGGGTATTCTTTTCGGCCTTTATGATTGGCGTTACGAGGTGCTGGCCATGATCCGCCACACCAACCACTTGGAGGCTTGCTTCAACGTGGGTCCTCACACGATTTCGTTCCCGCGCATCAAGGACGCTTCGGGTTTGAACATCGACACGAAGTATTTCGTTGATGACGAGACCTTTGAGAAAATCATCGCCATTTTCCGTTTGGCCGTGCCTTACACGGGCATGATCCTAACCGCCCGCGAGGACGCCGCTTTCCGTGCCAAGGCCATCGAATACGGCATTTCGCAAATCGACGGCGGCACCAATCTGCAAATCGGCGACTACAAATACCACCACGAGGAAGAGGAAAAGAACAGCGACAAGCAGGAGAACCAAAACCTGCACCGCGAACAGTTCAAGATTGGCGACGACCGCACCCTTGGCGAAACCATCGACGAACTCCTTGACCACGACTTCATCCCAAGCTTCTGCACGGCTTGCTACCGCCTTGGCAGAACGGGTGAGCATTTCATGGAATTCAGCGTGCCGGGCTTCATCAAGCGTTACTGCACACCCAACGCCATCCTCACCTTGGCTGAGTATTTAGTTGATTACGCCACCCCCGAAGTGGCCGCCAAGGGCTGGAAGTGCATCGAGAACAACTTCAAGAACGTGGAGCCGAAGTTCTTGGATGAGTTAAAGGCCCGCATTGAGCGCATCAAGCAGGGCGAGAGAGACCTTTATTTCTAAGCCTCCAATTAAGGTTATTCGATAGAGAAAGGCATCGGAAAATTTTCTGGTGCCTTTTTTTACAGTTTCACCCTGTCAGGATTCGCCGCGATGAACTGGCTCCAGTCGGGCTTGCGGTGCGCTTTGGCTTTCTCGGTGGTGTGCTTGGTGTAGTTCACGTCCTTGCCTTTGCTGATGGCATGGCACACGGCCGCAGCCACGGCATCGGTGGCATCGAAAAACTTGGGGTCTTCGTCGGTCTTTAGGATGAAATGTACCATCTTGGCCACCTGCTCTTTCGAGGCGTTTCCGTTGCCCGTGATGTTTTGTTTGATGGTCTTGGGCGAGTATTCGAAGATGGGGATGTCGCGGTAGAGCGCGGCGGCCATGGCCACGCCTTGGGCGCGACCCAACTTCAGCATCGACTGCACATTTTTCCCAAAAAACGGCGCCTCGATGGCCAACTCGTCAGGGTGGTATTCATTGACGATTTCCAACACACGCTCGAAGATTTTCTTCAGCTTAAGCGCTTGGTTTTCAAGTTTCTTTAGGTTGATGACACCCATTGTGATGAGTTCCATCTGCTTGCCTTGCTCACGGATGACGCCATAGCCCATCACCATCGTG
>ONVP01000083.1 GCA_900321315.1 uncultured Bacteroidales bacterium | reverse complement strand
ATGGTGCAACGGCCTGCCAGACTTTCCTTCACTTTCTGCAAAAGCAGCAACTGGCTTGAGCCAAGCAGCACATAGCGCACATCGGGGAATTGGTCGTAGGCCGACTTGATGCTTTCCACCAATTCGGGCAACTTCTGCACTTCGTCAAGTATGGCCTTGGGGTACAATTCATGCCATTGCCCAGCCGTGAGGCGCAGAAACGCCGGACTTGCCACGGGGTCTTCGATAGAAAGATAGACATAATCATCAAGCACTTGCCGCACGAGGGTGGTTTTCCCCACTTGACGCGCACCCGTAAACACCATGATTCTGCCGCTTTTGCGGTCTTTCCTTTTCAGGACTTCGGCGGTCATTTGTCGCTTCTTACCCATAACTTTTCTTTTTTCATTTCGACGGCAAAAATACGAACAATTTTGATATAGCACCAAAATTTACGCCGAATTTTTCCCGATTAGTCCAAAATTTACGCCGAAATTAGATATTTAAGTCCAAAATTTACGCCAAAAACAGGAATTAGCAACTCATAGAATCTAATCTGTAGCCATTTGAAAACTTTTCCCTACCTTTGCAGCCCGAAATAAGGACTCGAGACACGAGACTTCAAGACACGAGTCCTTCGACAGGCACAGGAACCTGTCCCGTGTCCCGCAGTCCCGCGTCCCGTGTCATCAACACTTACAATAAATATGATTACCCAAGACCAACTTAAAGACTTATGTAAGAGGACGGATGCCTTGAGGAGGTATCTTTGACGTGGATCGTCGCACCATCGAAGCACAAGAATTAGACGAAAAGACGCAAGACCCGCAATTCTGGGCCGACCCCAAGGCCGCCGAAGCCACCATGAAAAAGGTGCGCGAGGTGAAAGGCTGGCTCAACGGCTACAAAGAAGCCGAAAATGCCACCAACGACCTCGCCGTGCTCTTCGACTTCGCCAAGGAAGGCGAAGCCACCGAGGAGGAAGTGGACGAACAATACAACACCGCCATCCAAATCGTGGAAGCATTGGAGTTCAAGAACATGCTGCGCGAGGAAGCCGACCCGATGAGCGCAGTGCTGAAAATCAACGCGGGCGCAGGCGGCACCGAGGCCCAAGACTGGGCGCAGATGCTCATGAGAATGTATATGCGCTACGCCGAGAACCACAATTACAAACTCACCATTTCCAACTTGCTCGAAGCCGACGACGCCGGCATCAAGCAGGTGACGATGAAGCTCGAAGGCGACTATGCCTACGGCTACCTGAAAGGCGAAAACGGTGTGCACCGCTTGGTGCGCGTCAGCCCCTACAACGCCCAAGGCAAGCGCATGACCTCGTTTGCTTCGGTGTTCGTCACGCCTTTGATTGACGACACGGTTGAAATCGTGGTCGAGCAGTCGCGGCTGTCGTGGGACACCTTCCGCAGCGGCGGCGCGGGCGGACAGAATGTGAACAAGGTGGAATCGGGCGTGAGGTTGCGCTACCAATACAAAGACCCATACACGGGTGAGGAAGAGGAAATCCTCATCGAAAACACCGAAACCCGCGACCATCCCAAGAACAAGGAGAACGCCTTGCGCTTGCTGAAGTCGCAACTCTACGACCGCGAGATGCGCCACCGCATGGAGGAGCAAAACAAGATCGAGGCAGGCAAGCTGAAGATCGAGTGGGGCAGCCAAATTCGCTCCTACGTGTTCGATGACCGTCGCGTGAAAGACCATCGCACCAACTATCAAACTTCTGATGTCCAAGGTGTTATGGATGGAAACATCGACGAGTTCTTGAAAGCTTGGCTGATGGAGTTTGGCGCAAAGAAGGAATAACCATGACTATGGCCTATAGCCTATGGCTCGCCTCAGCAAAAAGCAAAGGCTTTGCCGCTTTGGGTGAAGCGAGCCATAGGTCATAGTCAAACAATAAAACACCAACAATGATAACATTTTTCATAGCATTGGCCGTCCTCGTGCTCGGCTATGTCGTTTACGGAAAGTTCGTCGAGAAGCTGTTTGGTGCCGACCCACAACGCGTCACGCCTGCCACCACTATGGCCGATGGCGTGGACTATGTGCCGATGAAGCCTTGGCGCATTTTCCTCATCCAATTCCTTAATATTGCGGGCGTTGGGCCTATCATCGGGGCCATCATGGGCGCGCAATTTGGCACAGCTTCCTTCCTTTGGATTGTGCTCGGCAGCATCTTTGCCGGTGCCGTCCACGACTACTTGGCAGGCATGATTTCCCTTCGCGACAAAGGCGCGAGCCTGCCCGAGATTCACGGCACATACTTAGGCAAAGGCGCAAAACAATTCATGCGCGGCTTCACCGTTTTATTGATGGTGCTGGTCGGTGTGGTGTTCGTCAATACACCCGCCACGCTGCTCAACGCGAACTTTACCCAAGGCTGGAATCCGTACATTTGGATTGGAATCATTTTGGCTTACTACCTGATTGCCACCTTGTTACCCATCGACAAGGTCATCGGAAAAATTTATCCCATTTTCGGCATCTTGCTTTTGGGCATGGCCGTGGCCATTTTCATTGCTTTCCTTATCTACAAGCCCGAAATCCCCGAATTGTGGAGCGGCTTACAGAACCGGCATCCCGCCGCCGCACACAACCCCATCTTCCCGATGATGTTCATCTCGATTGCTTGTGGTGCCATCTCGGGCTTCCATGCCACACAGTCGCCGCTGATGGCGCGTTGCATGATCAATGAGAAGCAAGGCCGCCCGATTTTCTACGGTGCCATGATTACCGAAGGCATCGTCGCCCTGATTTGGGCCGCTGCCGCCGCCTATTTCTTCGGCCCCGACAGCGTGGTCGATGTGACGGGCAAGAGTGGAGCCGCCATCGTGGGCGTCATCGCCAACACATGGTTTACGCCAATCATCGCCACCATCACCATTTTGGGTGTCATCAGCGCGGCCATCACCAGTGGCGACACGGCCTTGCGCTCGGCGCGACTCATCATCGCCGACTTCCTTCACTTCGACCAAAAGCCCATCAAGAACCGTTTGCTCATCGCCATCCCGATGTTTGCCGTCACCGCACTCATCTTGGTTTACAGCCTCGCCAAACCGGAAGACTTCCACATGATTTGGCGCTACTTCGCCTGGGGCAACCAAGTTTTGGCCACGGTGACGCTTTGGGCCATCACGGTTTATTTAGCCAAGAACAAAGGTAAGTTATGGTATCTCATCACCCTCGTCCCGACGCTTTTTATGACGATGGTTACAGGCTGTTTCCTTTTTGTGGCCGAAAAGGAAGGCTTGGGAACGGTTTTGCCGAAGCCCGTCGGCTATGGCATCGGTGCAGCCATCACGGTGCTTTGCTTGGCAGCATTTGCACAATACAGGAAAAAGTCCCGGTCATAGACCATAACAAAACACCGCAAAGAAAACGTTCCACCGAAAATATCAGCGGAACGTTTTGGTTTCGTGGAGATTACCGGACTCGAACCGGCCACCTTCAGATTGCGAACCTGACGCTCTACCAGATGAGCTAAATCCCCAACTATCTGTGTTGCTTTCGAATTGCGGCTGCAAAAATACAATATTTTCCGAAATGCTAATACAATTATCAAATAAAATGTATTTTTGCCGCCCGAATTATTAATCATAATTATTAGTATTACTGAAATGACTATTGAAAACTACATCACTTTTAGGGTCAATGCCCTACTTCATGCCCAAGACGCCAAAATCGTGATGCGCCTCGAAGGCGGCATGAGCAACTACACCTACGTCGTTGAATGCCAAGGCAAAAAATACACCTACCGCGTGCCAGGCAAGTTCGCCGAAAGGTTCGTCAATCGCGTGGAAGAATGGGAAAACATCCAAGAAGTGAACCGCCTCGGACTGAACAACATCACCGAATACGTCGAAATCCGCTCGGGCGAGAAACTGGCCGAATACGTGGAAGGCACCATTATGAGCACCACCGATGTGGTGTCGTACAACAAGATGTCGGTGGCCGCACTGAAAAAAATCCACGGCAGCGACATGAAATTCCGAGACTACAACGCCTTCGGCCGCTTGGACACCTACCAGAGCTACTGCCTCGAGATGGGCTACACCTTCCCGCAGGAATACCTCGACCTCCGCAAGAAGCTGGAAGCCATTCGCGCCACCCAAACCAACGTGCCCAAGGTGCCCTGCCATTGCGACTACCAGCCCACCAACCTCGTCATCAGCGGCGAGAAACTTTACGTTTTGGACTGGGAGTTTGCCGGCATGAACGACCCGTTCTACGACATCGCCTGCTACGGCAACGCGGGCTTCGACAAGGCCTTGGCCCTATTGGAGGAATACGTCGGCCACAAGCCCACCAAGGATGAATTGCAACGCCTCTATTTCCACCGCGCTTTCCAGTGCCTGCAATGGTTCAACGTGGCCATCTTCAAGGACCGCATCGGCCTGAGCAAAGACCTCAACATGGATTTCAATGCCGTGGCGCTGTTTTTCCTCAACATGGCGAAGGATTTGTTGGAAAATTACGATAATTTATAATCCCATGTAGAGATGCTATGCCTTGCGTCTCAAATAAAAACGTAGAGACGCATCGCTATGCGTCTCTACATGATTAATACAGGAAATCCGCTGCGGAAAAACCACCATAATCCCCATCCAGCCCAAGGTCGGCTTTGGCTTCGTCGGAGAGCATGTCGATGCTCCAAACGGGGTCGAAGGTGAGTTCCACATCGACGTTTTTCACGCCCATGACGGCTTGCACACGCTGTTTCACCTCGGCAGGCAGCGTTTCGGCCACGGGACAGTTGGGAACCGTCACCGTCATCACGATTTTCACGTTGCCATCGGCATCCACATCCACACCATAAATCAGGTGCAGTGTCCAAATGTCAATCGGGATTTCGGGGTCGTATATGGTCTTCAGAACGGCGATAACGCGCTCTTTCAGGATTTCAATTTCATTCTCGTTCATCGTCTTTGGATTTAATTGACCATCATGGCGCAGCGGTCGATGATTCTATTGGCGTAGGCAAAACCAGAATCGCAAAGACCCTTGTTCGGATTACCATCATAATTCATGTACAAGTGCATGATGTCATAGCCGCTATTGAACCACAAAAGCAACTTTTTGTCGCGCTTGCCAATAGCTTCACGATTGTCTTGGATGTCCACCCGTGTGCGACGGTCTTTCCTGACTTGGAATACGGCATCCAAGGCCATCAAAACGCCGAGCCACAGGTAGTTACCAGCTGCACGAACATACTTTTCATCCTGATACTCAAACTTTTCAGTATCAAGTTCTCCCCCCTCATCGAGGGTTTCGCGAGCGTTATCAACGTAACGTCTTGCTTCATCAATTGGATTTTTTTTTCTCATAGTATTTGGGTATTAGTGTCGTTTCACGCTGCAAATGTACAAAAATTATTCCACAGACGACAGTTTGAACGCCTCGGCGTAGAGCAGCATCTGCTTGAGCATGGCAAGGAGTCCGTTGGAGCGCGTGGGCGAGAGGTGCTCTTTTAGTCCGATTTCGTCCAAAAACGAAAGGTCGGCTGACAGGATGTCGTCTGGCGTTTGGCCGTTGAACACCTTTATTAAAAGGTTCACGATGCCCTTGGTGATGACGGCGTCGCTGTCGGCGCTGTAATACACCTTGCCTTCGTTCAGCTCGGCGTTGAGCCACACGCGGCTTTGGCAGCCGTTGATGAGGTGCGCCTCATCGCGGTATTTGTCGTCGATGATCGGGCACTCCTTCCCCATTTCGATGAGCATGGCGTAGCGGTCCATCCAATCGTCAAACATCGAGAAGTCTTCAATGACATTCTTCTGAATTTCTTCAATGGTCATAAGCAATAATTTTGGCGCAAAGGTACAAAAAAAACGGCACCCCGAAGGGCACCGTTTTTTTTGAGTCGTTTGCGTACAGCAAACGATGGCGTTATCATCTGACAACCGTCACGCGCTGCGTGCTGATGCCAGAATCGGTGACGATACGGACCACATACACGCCAGTGTTCCACTGGGCCATGTTGAGTTCCATCTCGTCGGCGTTGACGTCGGCGTCGTAAACCACTTGGCCGAGGGCGCTAACCACGGTGATGTGGCGCATGCCCATGGCCAGAATCTTCACGTTGCCCTTGGTCGGGTTCGGGAAGATGTTGCAGGCCACCTTGTTTTCGACAACGTCATCGTAGTACACGTCGGTTCTGACCATCTCCGATTCGCAATCGACGTGGATGGCCACAATGCCGATGCTGAAGGTGGTTGCGGGCACGTCGCCGTCGAAGCTGAGGAACACCGGATGCATGTCGGCGGGAATTTCGCCGATGTACTCGTCACCTTCATAGATGGCAACCGTCACTGCGCCTTCGGGTTCTTCCCAGTCGAGGACGATACCTTCTTCGCCTTGGTAGTTCATGTAGTAGCCGGTGAAGTTGGCAACGGGTTCGCAGAGTTCCTCCACGTTGCCGCCGTTGGTGCTGACGCACACCGGGCAACCCATGCACCAGAAGTAGTTGGTGTCGGGCAGGATGGCCGGGCCGGGATAGATCGGGCGGACGCAGTACTCGAAGTCACCAAACTCGCCAACATGCGTGTAGTCGCGTTCGTCGGGACCGACGAAGTCGAGATACTCGCCATCCTGAGTGATCAGGAAGCCGATGATGTTAGTCGGGGCAACGATGTCGCAGTCGGTTTCGCCTTCGCCTTCAGTCTTGGTGAAGCTGACAACACAAGGTTCACGCGAGTAGTTGGTGAGCATCAGGATGTAATACTCGCCAACTTGAGGAACGTGGTCGCTGACCGTGCCGTGGTCGGCGTAGCCGTGGTCATGCTGTCCTTCGGGGTATCCGAGATAGATGTCCTCAGTGTAAGAGGCCGAGAAGGAGCAGTCGATGATCTTGTCAGTGGTCAGTTGGTCGACGCAAGGCGCGTAAGGATCGGTGAAGGGTCCCCACATGCAGAAGTCGACGTCACGGGTCACAGAAGCATTGTTCGGGTCGTGGCCTTCCAAGTGGATGATGAAAGGACCGCTGGTCTGTATCCTCATGTGGTACCATGAAGGATTGTAGGAGAATCCGATGCAGCCATCTTCCAAGGTGGTGCCTTCCAGGTCGTCGGCAGTTTGGTCGCTGTCGGCAGCCTCAAACTCATACAGTTCGGTGGTGCAGAACGGCAGCGAGTTGATGCAACGCTCGTTTTCGACTCTGTTGGTGCTGGTGTACAGATCCATGGTGATGGAGATGTAGTTTTGCGGAGCGATGCCTGTCTTCCAAGTCGTCATTTGTTCAGCGATGTCGTTCTTCGTCAGGAGGCTGAATTCGGCTTCGGCGTTGGCGTAGAAGCTTTCAAACTCTCTGCCGAGGTTGGCGCTTTCGTCGCTTGCGCTGACGATGAATTGGCCGTATTCGTTGTCGGCCACCGTCACGAAGCGGTTGTCCTTGATGAGGCTATAGAACATGAACACTCTGAAGTCAACGTTGTCGATGCCGAGGAAGTTGAGCGCGATGCCGTCGTTAGCATATTGCCTATAGACAGGCTCGTTCTTGAAGCTCTGCATCATCGAGACGTTGGCATTGGCGGCGCTGCGGCCATTGCTCAGTTCGATGTCGTCGGCGTTCAGTATGAACATGTCAAAGCAATCGAAGTGACGGAGAGCCACATAACCAGTCTGGCCAGCGTAGGCGCTCAGGTCCACAGAGTATTGGTACCAAGTACCTTCGCGACCTTCGCGGCTTCTGGCCATATAGTTGCCGGGCTTGCCCATGCTCTTGGCCGTCATAACCCAGCTTTGGACGGTCGTGAAGTCGGCAGCGTTGGTGTTACCAGAGGTGGAAACGGCCACGCCGAACTTTTCAGCGGCATAAGAAGGATCTTGAGCGCAAGCCCAGAAGCTCAACGTGCCACCCAAAGTGATTTGGGGCGAAACGATGTAGTTGTCAGGAGTCAAAGCTACATTGCTCCAGCTCTCCGAGGAGATACCATCAACACCAGAATGGCACGGGATGTTGTAACCAGCTTGGATGACGGAGGTCAAGTCCCAGTTGTGTCCATCGCCGTCGGCATCGATGAGGGTCCAACCGTTGAGGCCGTTTTCGAAGCCTTCGGTGAGGCCTTCGCCGGGAGTCGGGGTCGGATCCGGGTTGTTCGGATCTTCCGGATCGAACCACTGGTTGTGGCCGTGGTTGAAGGTCCAAGCGATGTGGTTGCCGTTGGTTGTCGGGTTGAAGGTGACCTCATCGACGGGTCCCCAGTGGTCGCAAGGCTCGTATTGGAACACTTGTTCGGTCCATGCGCTCAGGCCGGTGGTGAACATGGCGGCCACCTTGCAGATGTAGTGGTTGCCCTCCACGAGTTCAGTGGTTTCCACTTGGCAGAACGGGTGCACGGTGTTCTTGTTGAAGATCGGCTCGCCGTCGATGGAGGTGCACATCACCTTGTAGTACTCGAAGTGACGGTTTTGCGTGGCTTCGCGGCCAGCGGTCAGTTCGACGTCGTCAATCCAGACTTCGTATGCATCATAGTTCACATCGTGGAAGGCGATCCACACTTCCTGACCGGCGTAGGCGCTGAGGTCGATGGTGTGGAGGCGCCAGTTGCCGGCGCGGTTCCCTTCGTGACGGACAGTGAATCTCTCGGCTCTTGCGCCCTTGGCACCGCCACTCCAAACGGTCGTGAAGTCGGCAGCTGTCAGGGCTGAAGCAGTAGTGGCAACGCAAACCGAGAAGCTCTCCGGATAGGCATCGTTGGCGTTGTCGGCCCAGAAGGTCAGCGTCGAACCGTTGGTGATGCTGTACTTCTGCGGCGAAACGAGGTAGCTGTCAGTGTTAAATGCACCGACATAGTCAACGAACGAGTAGCACATGGCGAAGCCGGTGCCGCTGTGGGCGTAACCGGTGTAGTCATAGCCACCGAGGTTGGCATCGCTGTGAATCCATGTACCTTGGCCAGCATTGACATCAATGACAGTCCAGCCATTGAGTCCACCTTCGAAGTCTTCGCTGAAGCTGTTTTCGCTGGTGGTAGTGCCGCCGCCGCCACCGCCGCCAGAGCCGCCGCTGCCGCCTTCCCAGCCTTCGGTGAGGCCCCACATGGCCCAGCCGGTGCGTGAGATGTAGAGGTTGCGCACAGGATAGAGGATTTCTTCCATCACATAGCGCAGGTAGCGGGTGTCGTTAGGCTCGAAGCCGATGTTGACGGTGTCGAGGATGGTGTAGAAGCCCGTGTGGTACACTTCGATGGCGTAGCGTCCGCGACGGAAGCTGTCATATTGGTGGAAACCAGTTTCGTCCAAGGTGAG
>ONVP01000301.1 GCA_900321315.1 uncultured Bacteroidales bacterium | reverse complement strand
TCAAAGTTTCAGTTTAGTGAATTTCAGCTTGCGAACATTTTAACATAATTCGAGTTCGAATTGTATAGATTTCAAACAACTATGCTTCATAAAACTCATATTCACGCTCATGTGTATATATTACCATACGCAGAATCTCAAACTCTGATTCCTACTGTGTCAAATGTTATTTTTCTAAATCTGTATCGTAGTTTAGAATCGGTAGTCTCACCTTCATCTTTTCAATTACTATTAGAATTACCAAACAAACTTTCATTTCCTCAATTATTTCCTCATATTGCATAAAAATCTATGCTTTCGCCGTAGGAAATCTCTCAACCATTATCTAAATGGATTTTTTTGTTGTCTCTTGCTGGAACCAGCTTGTCTGTACCGGCAATGCTTGTGTAGGTCCAGTTTGAATCAGATCATCAACAGCTTCACCATTCTGGCTCACCAGTTGCACTATTTGTTCTCCAGCATCTAGGAGATGTTTGTGCACCAGGTGCTTTTACATAACCACCGGTTAGCTTTGTATTTTCTCTCCATGTATTTGTATCTGTGGCAGAGATTACACCTGTTGAAGAAATTTGGATGTTGTTTCAATTAGTATAAGTCACTCAATTACCAGTGGCATCAGGATACCAACCAGGAGTTCAATCACTAGCAACTTTTCGCACCTTACCGCTATGAGTTGCTCATCATGTGGCAACATAACCCGCTTGATCTTTTGTATTGGGTTGTCGAGTTCAATCTCATCATCCAGTAGCCAAGTTTATGGTTACATTATTACCGGTGTTTGCCGAGAAGTATCGCGTGTTGCTTCATTGTTTGATGGTTAATGTTCCATTTTTTGGAGCAGTTAATCCCATTGTTCTGATATGATTTTCTATTACTTTCAGTAAATTTTCATTGTTGCACAACAAGTTTCCGCCTGTATTTAGGAAACAGTAGTGTCATGTAGTTCAGTCTGCTGAGATTCCGTCTCAGGCTCAGGCTCAGTTTGTTATGTTATAGATTGCAGCTGCGCTTGAACATTTCTCGCCATTTTCATCACATATTTCATATACTCGAATTTGTCAATTTCAAGCACTATCTCTTGTAACTTTTATCGTATTGTTTGCTGAATCTAAAATAATTCATGTGTGTGCTAAATCCTTGATAATCAATTTTGATAAATTTAACACTCCGAATGGATTTCGGTTTTCATTCATTTTGCGCATCCGCGCTTGTTTCCCGACGTGTCGCGTTGCTTGCGTTGGGCTGGGGTTATTTGCCCTTTGACTTCGTCGAATCTTCGATTTCAGGGCGGGGCCTGCCGGTGGTTGTCGTTGTTTTACGGCAGGGGTTTACACCGCCTGCCTGTTTTCCTGTCGCCCCTACGGGGCTGGGCATCACGCGGCGGGCCGTGACAAAGGGGTAAACTCATGGAACTGCCCCTTTACAACGGACGCACGCGGTGCGTCCTTACACAGCTTCGCCCTTTCAGTCACATTGTTGTATTGTAAACCACTGATATTCAATGTTTTCTTTGTGACTTGTTTTGAGGCGTTTTATAAGACAAAGATAGGACGATGATTTGATACAAAATCCTCTTTGTGCGTGGATAATACACTACGTTTCCGTGGGTTTTTCACTACACTTCCAGAGGTCTTTCAACGCAGTGGTAATTTTTTTGACCTCCTCGTCCTTCGACGAGCTTACCCTGATGTGGAAGTCCAATCCGACATCATAGGAAGACATTCCGAAATGACGCATTATATCGTCAAAGAAATTGTGTTGTAGTGCTTCACAAACAGCCACGAGCAATTCGACATCAATGTTGCGACGCTCGAAAATGGAATACACCGTGGAGCGCTCGCGATGCAGCCTGCGTGCCAGCTCAACAACGGTCATGCCGCTTTCGTCGAAGACTGCCTTGATGCGTTTCCCTATGTGGAAACTGCCGTTCCTTGTGGTATATGTTGGCCGATGGGTGAGCATAAGAAAAGCGTGAAACCTTTTGTATCATCTTTCACAGTGGCGATTATTTCCGGACTGCCATCATATACAGATAAACGCAAAAAGCCCACGCCTATCGGCGCGAACTTTAATGCACCTATTCTCGTATATGTGAAGTGTCCGGCTTCCTGTGAGGAGAACAAGAGCGTAAAGCTCAGTGGTTTAGTATGTTATGTATTCGTTTCTTCCTATGTTTTTTTGTGTTTCGTTGATTTCATCGGCAAAAGTACAACATTTTTCGGTTTTGGCAAGGGCAAATGTGTTGCGGATCCGCGAAGCGATCTAATACATCATCCCGAACACCCAAAGCGGAATCCTGTTGTGGTGCCCCACCTCGATACTGTCCATGGCCAAAAAGCTGTTCTCGATGTCCTTGATTTGCTCGAAAGTCTTGTTTTTCCCGCCCACCTCGAAGAGATAGGTCTTGTTCACGAGGAAGTCGCCTTTCTTCGGGAAGCTCACGGTTTGCGTCTGGCTCAGTTGGTTGAAGAAGAAGGTCTCGCGCACCGTCCCGATTTCGGGTCTCGAAGTCAGGGCATACATCAGGTTGGGGTTGTTCAGGAAAATCTTGTCGGGGCGCGCAAGGTTCTTGAAACTCTTGGCTTCGCTCGAAAGCAGCCCGAGCAGACCGCCGCGCTCCAAGGCGTGCATCATCTTGAGGCCTTGGTTGCGGTCGGTGTCCAACTCGGCGTAAAGTTCGGTCATCACGGGCGTTTGCGGCACTTTTTCCGCCAAAATCATCAGCATCTTCTTGGTCTTTCGTATGGTGCTCATCGACACCTCGTCTATGGCGGGATAGTCGTTTTCAATCACCTGGCTGACAACTTGTTGCAAACGCATGGCGTAGCCTTTTTTCACCTCTTTGTAGAAAGGATAATAGCCTTGCTTCAGGTATTTCTCGAAGGCGGGCAGCACCTTGATTTTCGCGCAAACGTCGTTGGCAATGCGGACGTGATTCTTCAGAATGTCATCCAATTCAAACGGCTTGCATTGGTAAAGCCCTT